>JAYEJU010000022.1:8694-39923 GCA_034660655.1 Patescibacteria group bacterium
GCAGACATTGATTCAGTGTCTGAACAAAGATTGCAGATTTTGAAATAAATCCAAAATGATAAAAAAGAATAAAATTTAATATAAATTAATATAATATTATTATAGTTTTTAAAATATAAAAATTCAATCTTTATGAAGAAAATAGTTATTTTATCTATTCTTGTTTTTTGTTTTTGCGCCACGCAATCTTTTGCAAAAGACATTAGCTTAGACATTAGGGTTTTAAAAATTGATTCTGCGACGCTTAAAAAAGGATATACTCTTGACAATTTTAATGGAAAATTCAAAGTTGGAATTTTCCCAGAAGTTTTATCTGAGACAACCGATGTAGTTGTTAAAAATTTTTATCAGCCAGAGAAAATTTTGCCAATTCCTTCTGACAAAAAAATAATAAGCCATATTTTTGAATTTGACATTTCAAACAAAACAGCTTTTAAAAATAAAAAGCCGTTGATTATAGAAATAAAATATGACAGTGATTATGTTGGATTTAAAAGCATTTATTATTGGGACGGAAACAAAAAAATTTGGGTAAAACTTCCATCTTATAATATGACAGGCAGAAAAAAAATGCGCGCTAATCTTCATTTGCCATACGCGCGATTAGCGGTGATGGAAGATAGGGGCGCGATGGAAACTGGTATCGCAAGCTGGTATAAATGGAAAAATTGCGATTGCGCGGCAAGTCCTGACTATCCAAAAGGAACTCGTTTAAAAGTTACAAATTTAGATAACCAAAAATCAGTGGTTATAACAGTAAATGATTACGGACCTGAACGGGATAAATTTCCAAACAGAGTTATTGATTTAGACGCTGTTGCTTTTTCTAAAATCGCGAATACTCGAAACGGAGTTTGCAATGTAAGAGTTGTTTTGGCAAAAGAAAAAGAAACAGTTGTTGAATTAACGGATAACAGCGGGAAAGTGCTGGGAGAAAGCGCGATCAGCCAGACAGACGATAAGCAAATTCCGGATTTTGACATAAAAGCTAAATCAGCGATTGTTGTGAATGGGAAAACAGGAAAAATTTTGTATGGAAAAAATAGCGGGCAACAGATGCCGATTGCCAGCATTACAAAATTAATGTCAGCTAAAGTTGTGTTGGATTTGGAGCCTGACTGGGGAAAAGTTATGGAATATTCAAGCGTTGATGATGATGTGTTTGATTACGCGGGAAAATGGGAAATGGCGTATTTGTATGTTGATAAGGGGGACACAATGACCGTGAAAGATCTGTTTTTTAGTTCACTAGTTGGTTCCGCGAATAACGCTGTTTTTGCTCTAAGCCGTTCAACAGGGCTTTTACGCCGTGACTTTGTTGAAACAATGAATCGCAAAGCAAAAGAAATTGGAATGGAAAATACGCATTTTACGGAACCAAGCGGGCTTTCTCCTTCAAATATCAGCACGGCTCAGGATTTGGCAAAATTAGGCAGAAAAGTTTTTAACAGCCTTAAAATTTTAGAAGCAAGCACTGCAAAACAATATTTGTTTTCAACAATAAATACTGAAAAATCTCATACAATAAAAAATCGCAACAAACTTCTTGATAGCGATTTATATATTTTAGGAACAAAAACAGGATATTTAGATGAAGCAGGACATTGTTTAATTGTTAAGGCAAAAGATAAAAATGAAAATGAAATTATTGTTGTAACTTTAGGAAATTTTGAGCCAGGAGGAGCTTATTTTGAGGAAACAGAAAAATTGGTAAAGTGGGGATTTGAAAGAATTTGATTATGAAAAATATTGAATATTTTATAGGGGCAGGTCGCGACTTGCCCCTATATTGTTGTTTTTTTGATATTTATATGATATTATTCAAATATGGAGAAACAAGAAAATTGGCAGGTAATCGGCCATAAAAATATTATAAAATTTTTGCAAGACAGCATTGCGTTAAATAAAATAGGAAACGCGTATATTTTTTTTGGACAAGAGCATTTAGGAAAATTATTGGTCGCAAAATGTTTTATTCAATCTTTATTATGCGAGAAGAAAAACGGTTTTTTTTGTAATGATTGCGTTAGTTGTAAGGAATTTGTTCGCAGAATTTATCCTGATTTTTATGAAATAGATTTGGAAGAAGGGAAAAAAAATATAAGTATTGAACAAATACGCGAATTAAATAATAAAATTAAAAATAGCTCTTTTTCAGGAAATTATAAAATTATTTTAATTAAAGACGCGCATAATTTAAGTTTGCAAGCGGCAAATTCTTTACTAAAAGTTTTAGAAGAGCCAAAAGGAAAAACAGTATTTATCTTAATTTCTGATAATTTGCAAGAAATTCCATTAACTGTCAGATCAAGATCTCAAATTATTAATTTTAAGCCAGTTGATCCGCGCGAGATTTTAGCTTTTTTACCAAATAAAGAAGAAACGAAAGAAATAGTTTATTCTATCAATTCTAAACCAGGTTTGGCAATAAGTTATTCGCGAGACACTGATTTGTTTAATGATTATAAAAATTCTGTTAATAATTTTTTAAATATTTTTGATTTGCCAATTAGCGCAAAGTTTGATTATATTGAAAATAAAATTAACAAACAGAAAATTTTTCTTGAAAAAATAAAAATAGCATATAGCATTTTAGATATTTGGTTGTCTGTTTTTCGCGATTTATTGTTAGTTATGAATTATAGTTCAAGCCAGGTCGGAAATATTTTCGCGATTAGCAGATTTGAGAATTTAAGTGTTAAGTATTCAGCTAAAAAAGCAATTAACTGTATTGATAAAATCAATCAGGCAAAAAAATATCTGCGTAATAACGTCAATCCACAATTAATTTTAGAAAATTTAATTTTATCTTTTTAATTTTTAATTTAAAAATCCTCCAACCTCCTTTGCCAAAGGAGGACTAATTGAAAATTATTTAAAATAGTTTCCCCTTTGAAAAAGGGGGATTAAGGGGGATTTTATAATAATAGTATCTATGAATAAAAAAAATATTATCGTTCTTATTTTGTCTATCTTGGTTTTAACAGGTGGAGCGTGTCAATTTAAAATGGGCAAAGAAAAAGAAGAAGTTCCTGCTGACGCTGGAGTTTATAAAACAATAAACGCTGGCGAAGAATGGAAACAGATTAAATTAGTTCCAAGTATTAGCGGAGCGCCGGGAAGTATCGCAAAAGTGAGCGTATATACAATGGAGATGGATTTGCAAGACAACAATGCGATTTATTTAGGCACGGAAAGAAGCGGGATATACTATACTTATGACGGCGGCGTAAGATGGAATCACATAAAGTCATTTCCAAAAGGAAAAGTTTATTCAATTAAGGTTGATCCAAAAAATAAATGCGTAATTTACGCGACTTTTAAAAATTCTGTTAAAAAAACAGTTGACTGCGGAAGAACTTGGGAAACAGTTTTTATTGATAATGACACAAAAGTTTCAATCACGGCTTTGGCAATTGATTTGAATAATTCAAATATAATTTACGCTGGAACATCAAAAGGAGTTATACATAAAAGTTTTGACAGCGGAAATAGATGGAGTACTCCTTTTTACAAAATTAAGGATTCAATTATAAAATTTTTAGTTGATAAGCATAATCCAAATATAATTTATTTAGCAACCAAAAAGAAAGGGATATTTAAGACTGAAAATGCCGGCGTTAGTTGGAGCGATATTAACAGCGGTTTGAAAGAATTTAAAGGATATAATAGTTATAAAAATTTGTTTTTTAATGTTTCAAAAAAAGACAGCTTGATTTTAGTTTGCAAATATGGTTTGCTTAAAACAGAGGATGGAGGAATTAGCTGGACATCAATTCCGCTTTTGACAAGCCCTGGAAAAGCTGATATTAAAGTGGCGATGTTTGACCCAAAAGATAATTCCATAATTTATTACGCGACTAAGACAACTTTCTACAAAACAATTAATAACGGAAGCGATTGGACAACTAAAAAAATGTTTTCATCAAAATCAGCCACTTATATGATGAGCGATCCAGAAAATTCATCTATTATGTATATGGGCTTCAGCCACCCCGCGATCAAAAAATAATTGTTTTTTTGTCATCCTCAGTATCGTCATCCTCAACTTGATTGGGGGATTGACTGGGGATCTAAAAAATATAAATAAAAAATTAGTTTTTCAATTAAATTTATATTTTAATAACCCAAATTTATGTTAGAGGAATACAAAGAAAAATTTAAAAAAGAATTAGTTCGTTTAAAAGACGAGCTGTCCAAAATAAGGACAGGCAGGGCAACGACCGCTCTATTAGATAATATTTTTGTTGAAGCTTATGAAAGCAAAGCACCGCTTCCGCAGTTGGCGACAATCACAGTCCCTGAGCCTCGCGTTATGGTAATTCAGCCATGGGACAAGACAATCGTAAAAGAGGTTGAAAAAGCGTTGGCAAATTCTGATTTAGGACTTAGCGTTAAAAATGAAGGAGGATTTTTAAGAGCTACTCTTCCATTATTAACAGAAGAAAACAGAAAAAAGTTAGTTAAGATTTTAGGGGAAAAAGCAGAAAAATACAGAATTTCTATGCGTTTAATTAGAGATAAAGAAAAAGATGAAATAATAAAAATGGAAAGCAATAGAGAGATTACCGAAGATGACAAATATAGGAATATAGATGATTTAGATATTCAGATTAAGGAATATAATAAAAAAATAGAGGAATTAGTAAAAATAAAAGAGGAGGAAATAATGACTATTTAATATTTCAGATTGTCTGAAAATGTTATTGCAAAGAGCGAAGTCCCGATATTTATCGGGATAAACTCCGCAATCCCATGAATATCATCGTCGATTGCCAGAATCATTTTTTTCCTTTTAGTCGATCTCAATGACAAAAATGAAAATTTTAGACAGTCTGATTAAGCGGGATTTTATAATTAAATTATTTTTTAAATTATGTTTTTGACAATTATAATATTTATCGGGATTTTAGGATTACTTGTATTTGTCCATGAATTTGGACATTTTATTGTAGCGCGAAAAATGGGAGTTAAAGTGGATGAATTTGCTATTGGTTTTCCGCCAAGAGTTTTTGGAATTTATAAAAATCGTGAAGGGAAATGGATAAGAGTTTTTGGAAATAAAAAAGTTGAGGATGTCCCCACAACTCTTTACGCATTTCATCTAATACCATTAGGCGGATTTTGCAAGATAAAAGGAGAGGACGGCGGAAATTCAGCGGACGAAGACAGTTTTGTTAATAAAAAAATTTGGAAAAGAGCGTCAATATTAGTTGCTGGAGTAACAATGAATTTTTTATTATGCGCTGTTTTGTTTTCTGCTGGCTTTATGGTTGGATTGCCGCAAGTTGTTGATGATTCATCTCATAAAATTTTAGCCGTAAAAAATGCGGAAGTTCTTATAGTTTCAATCGCGGAAAATTCTCCAGCAGAGAAAAATGATATTATGTTTGGAGATATTATACTTGCTGTTGACGGGAATATGGTGAGTGATTCAAAGCAGGCAAGCGAGTTTATTTCTAAAAATGAAAATAATGAAATAATTTTGAAAATTAAAAGAAATAATAAAGAAATTGAGAAAAAAATAATTCCAGAAAAAATAGACGACAGTGAAGATCATAAAATCGGGATTGCAATGGTTGAAACAGGAATAGTTTCCTATCCGTTTTTTAAGTCTGTTTATATGGGATTTGCCACAACTGTTAAGCTCACAAAAGTAATCACATCAGCGTTTTATAATATTATTTCAGATTTAATTGTTGGAAAAAAAGTTGATACTGATATTGCCGGACCGGTTGGAATTGCTGTTTTAACTGGTCAGATGGTTGATATGGGGTTTATCTATGTTTTAGAATTTGCCGCACTTCTTTCTCTTAATTTGGCAATAATAAATATTTTGCCAATCCCGGCTCTTGACGGAGGACGATTGTTGTTTTTAGCGTTTGAAAAAATTCGCGGACGCGCGATGAGCGTTAAATTGGAAAATGTGTTAAATAATACTGGATTTGCCTTATTAATGCTTTTAGTTTTGTTTGTAACTTTTCGCGATGTTGCGAAGTTTGATATTTTTGTTGGATTATGGGGGAAAATTTCAGGATTATTTTAAAATAATTTATGTCATTAATAATCATTATTATTACCATTGTTCTTCTTGGCTCAGCTCTTTTTTCTGGGATTGAAGTAGCTTTGTTTTCTGTTCCAATGGGGAAAGCAATGGCATTAGTAAAGCAGAAAAAATCAGGAGCGAAATCTCTTTTGGAAGTAAAAAAAAGGATTAGCCGTCCAATAACAGTGATCGTGATTTTTAATAATATCGTTAATATTAGCGGAAGTATTTTAGTAGGCGTTACAGTTAGCAGAATTTTAGGCGACTCATGGCTTGGAATAATATCAGCGTTATTTATTTTTTTAGTGATTATTTTTGGAGAGATTATCCCTAAAAGCATTGGAGAAAATCACGCTGAGAAAATCGGGCTGATAGTTGCCAAGCCAATACTTATGGCAACAAAAATTTTTACTCCAATAGTTTGGCTATTTGAAAAAATAACAAATAAATTCAGTTCTAAAAAAATAACAATTTCTGAAGATGAAATTAAAATTTTAAGCCATATTGGACGAGTGGAAGGGACTATTGAAAGAGACGAACAAGAGATTATTCAAAATGTTTTTCGGATGAATGACCTTTGCGCTAGGGATATAATGACCCCAAGATCTGTAATGATAGCTTTTGAATATAATAAAACTTTATTTGAATTAAAAGATAAAATTTATAATTCGTCTCATTCACGCGTTCCTATTTTTGAAAAAGACGATAATAATATTATTGGAATCTGTTTTATTAAGGAGCTTTTAATCGCTTTGGCAAAAAATGAAATTAACAGAAAAGTTTTTGAATTTAAGCATAACGCAATTACTGTTTCTGACAAAACAAAAGTGGATTATTTGTTAATACTTTTTCAAAGAAGAAAATCTCATTTAGCGATTGTTAAGGATAAATTCGGAACTGTTTTAGGCGTAATTACTTTAGAAGATGTTTTAGAACAATTAGTAGGCGAGATTGTTGACGAAACTGACGAAGCAACTGATCTGCGCGCGGAAGCTAAAAAGAAACTGGCGACATAATTTCAATTGCATTTTTGCATTTTGATTTTTGCATTTTTGTATATGTCTTCTTTAAATTTTTTATTAAAATTTAAACAATTTTTTACAGTAGTTATTTTAGGGCTTCTTAATAATAAGTTAAGAAGTTTTTTAACAATGCTGGGAATTATTATAGGAGTCGCCGCCGTGATTATTATTATATCTGTCGGGGCTGGGGCTCAAAGTTTGATTTTCGCGCAAATTGAAAGCTTGGGAACAGATTTAATCGGAGTTTTGCCTGGAAAATCTGAAAAAGACGCTCCGCCTTCAGCCGCGATGGGAATTGTAATAACAACGCTTACTTATGAAGACGCTATGGCGCTAAAAGATAAAAAAAATGTTCCCAATTTAGTTAACGCGGTAGCTTATTCAAAAGGGATAGCAACAATTTCATGGAAAAACCAAAGTATTGATACGAATATTTCAGGAGTTTCAGACGGATATATGGATGTTGAAGGAGGAGAATTAGAAGAGGGTAGATTTTTAAATAGAGCCGAAGAAAAAGGTTTGGCGCGCGTAGTTATTTTGGGATCAACTATAAAAGATGAGTTGTTTGGCGATTCTGAAGCGTTGGGCAAAAAAATTAAAATTAAAAAATTGAGTTTTGAAGTTATCGGCGTTATGAAGGAGAGAGGGACTGTTGCTTTCCAGGATTATGATAATCAAGTCTTTGTTCCTGTTTCCACGATGCAAAAAATGATTTTAGGCGTGAACCATATTGGCTTAATTCGCGCCAAAGTTGATAACCAGGAAAATATTGATATAGCAGTTTATGATATCCAGCAAGTTTTGCGTGAACGCCACAATATAACAAACAAAAGCGGAGACCACGATGATTTTACGGTTATAAATAGTGCTGAAGCTTTAGAAATAATAACTGTTATTACTGACAGTTTAAATTTTTTCCTTACCGCAATGGCGGCTCTGTCTTTGGTTGTCGGAGGAATTGGCATAATGAATATTATGTTGATTTCTGTTGATGAGCGAACAAGAGAGATAGGGCTGCGAAAGGCAATAGGCGCGAATAACGCGAATATTTTAAACCAGTTTTTAGCAGAATCAATTTTTTTAACTTTAATTGGAGGAATCGTTGGAATAATGATCGGCATTATCATATCTTATTTAATTGCTTTTGGCGCGAATTTTTTAGGATATGACTGGGATTTTATTATTTCTTTTTATTCTCTTGTCGCCGGAGTTTTAATTGCTGTTTTAGTTGGTATTGTTTTTGGGCTTTATCCGGCAAAAAAAGCAGCCGGATTATCTCCAATTGAAGCGTTAAGATACGAATAAAAAAAATCAAAATTCAAAACTCAAGATGTAAAACGGTTTCCCCCTTTGACAAAAAAAGGGGGGGGAATTTCCGCCAGAGGCGGATCAGCCCTTGGTTGAAAGGGGGATTTTATAATTAAAAATTTAAAAATTCTCCAACCTCTTTTTACAAAGGAGGACTAATAAAATAAATAGAAAAATTTTACTTTTTATTTGTCATTTTGCATTTTAATTTATGTTTTCTGCATTTAAAATATCAATCAGCGGCTTAAAAGCCAATAAAACAAGAACAATATTAACAACATTGGGAATTATGATTGGCATTGCCGCTATCATTATAGTTATGAGCGCTGGCGAGGGCATCAGAGGATTGATTTTAGGCCAGATAGAAAGTTTTGGCACAGATATAATTGAAACAGAGGTTAAAGTTCCTTCCATTAAAAAAGGAGAAAGCGGTATGTCGGCTGATATTCAAGGCGGCGCGTCAATGTCAATGGGCGTGACAATAACCACATTAAATCTTAAAGACATGGAAGACATAAACAATTTGGATAATGTTGAAATGTCTTATGCAGGGATTTTGGGACAAGAACAGGTGAGTTATAGAAATGAATTGCGCAAAGCTTTTCTTTTAGGAGTAAGTTCTACGTATATTGATATTGACAAAACCGAAATTGATTATGGCAGATTTTATACCACGGACGAAGAAAAGTCGTTAGCGCAAGTGGTTGTTTTAGGCTCAAAAATTAAGGAAAAGTTGTTTGGTGAAAGCGATCCTATCGGTAAAAATATAAAAATTAGAAAAAGAAATTTTAAAGTAATCGGAGTAATTAAAAAGCGTGGAGCAATAAGTATAATGAATTTTGACGATTATATTCATATTCCGATTAGAACAGCGCAGAAAAAAGTGCTTGGCATTGATTATGTTTTGTATATGATACATAAAATAAAAGATCTTTCAATTTCAGATGAAACAGCGGAAGAAATAAAGTATATTTTACGGAATAACCATAATATAACTAATCCAGATAAAGATGATTTTAGAGTAGTGACTATGGAAGAAATGTTGGAAATGGTAGAAATCGTTACTGACGCTATTACATTGCTTTTATTGGCGATTGTTGCGGTATCTTTACTTGTTGGCGGAGTGGGAATAATGAATACAATGCTTGTTACTGTTAGCGAGCGAACCAAAGAAATAGGACTGAGGAAAGCAGTCGGCGCAAATAATTTTAACATTTTAAAACAGTTTTTAATAGAGTCTATAATTATTACTTTTATAGGAGCTACAATAGGTATCGCGCTTGGAATAGTTATTTCTTATTTAATCGCTTTAGCGGCTAATTTTTATTTTAATATTGATTGGCGTTTTATAATTAGCTGGCTTTCAATTGTTATTGCTTTGGTTTTTGCTGTTATTTTGGGATTAGGTTTTGGGCTTTATCCGGCAAAAAAAGCGGCTAAACTGCATCCGATTGAAGCAATGCGAAAAGAATAATAATGTGGATAAAAAATTTTACAAAATAGTCCCCCCTTTGAAGAAGGGGGATTTCCGCCAGAGGCGGATCAGCCTTTGGCTGAAAGGTGAATTTTATAATTTTTTATTATTTTTTTATTTGTGCTATACTAAATATAATTTTTAATAGTGGAAAGTGACAAAAATAAATTTTTTTATTTGTAGGGGTAGGCGTGGTAAAAATAAAAAAATTTTCAATTTTCAATTTTCAATGAATTTTCAATTTTCAATTTTCAATTTTTAAACAATTTGAAATAAATGGGTAATAAAATTTAGAATTATAAAATATTCATATTAAATTTAGTAAAAATATTATTATGACAGAAATTCGTATTCATGGAAGGGGAGGGCAAGGCGTTGTAACTGCCTCTGAACTAATCGCTATAGCGGCTTTTTATGAGGGGAAAGAATCTCAAGCTTTCCCTAATTTTGGTGTTGAGCGAAGAGGCGCTCCAATTGAAGCTTACGCGCGTATTAGCGATAAACCGATTAGATTAAGGTCGCAAATTTACGAGCCTGATTTTATAATTGTCCAAGATGACACCTTAATTGGCGTTGTTGATCTATTTAAAGGAATAAAAAAAAATACAAAAGTTATTATAAATACTGAAAAAAAATTATCATTAAAACTAGACATTAAAAAAGAAAATATTTTGTTTATTCCAGCAACTAAAATTGCGTTGGAAATTTTAAAAAGACCAATTATAAATACTGTGATGCTTGGCGCTTTTGCCAAATTTTCTGATTTGATCAAAGTTTTATCAATAGAAAAAGCTTTAAAAAATAAATTCAAAGGTGATATTTTAACCAAGAATATTAAAGCCGTAAAAGTGGCTTATAATAAATAAGATTTTTAGGATTTATTATAATATATGATAAATAGAAGTAAAATTGTAAAATTTTGTGAAGAATATTTGCAAACAAAAAATTTTCAGGATTATTGTCATAATGGTTTGCAAGTTGAAGGAGTTAATCAAATAAACAAAATTATAACTGGCGTGAGTTTTTCGCAAAAGCTGATTGAAAAAGCTGTTGATAAAAAAGCGCAAATGATTATTGTCCATCATGGAGTTTTTAAAAATGATATTGGCACTCTGCCTGTTATCAAGGGCGTTATTAAAAATCGTTTCAAATTAATTTTAAAGAATAATATAAATTTATGCGGTTTTCATCTGCCACTTGACGCGCATCAGATTATTGGAAATAATATCAGTTTGATAAAATTATTAGGATTAAAAAAAGTTGGCATAATTGATACGCCTAATTATGGAGCAATAGGTTTTATTGGCGAAGTTAAACAACCAACGACTTTCGCAAAATTTGTTGAATTAGTAAATAGAAGATTAAATACAAAATCTTATATAATTTCGTCTGGTTCTAAAAATATTAAAAAAGTTGGAATTATTTCAGGTGGAGCTTCTCCTAATTTTCAATCAGCGATTGAATTTGGCGCTGATACTTATCTTTGTGGGGATATTCGTGAAGATATTGTTCGCAAAGTTGAAGAAGCAGGAATTAATTTTATTAACGCGGGACATTATAATACTGAAAAATTGGGTGTTCAAAATTTAGGAAATTTAATCGCAAAAAAGTTTAAAATAAAAGTTGAATTTATTGACATCCCATGCGATATATAAAATAATTTTATGAAACATAATTTGGCTGTGAAGCCAGGAACAACTAAAAAAAATAAAACAGGCGGGTGGCGGACATTCACCCCTGTCTTTGATAAAGAAAAATGCATTGGTTGCGGAATGTGCGCTAGAATTTGCCCAGAAGGCGTTTGTGGTCCAAACAAAAAATGTTTAAAAAACAAAAAGGGAATAGTTTATTACGAGCCAGATTTGGATTATTGCAAAGGATGCGGACTGTGCGCTGAAAATTGTCCAGCTAAAGCAATAACTATGAAGTTAATGAGATAGTTGGGATTATTGGGACATTTGGGATTTTTGGGATAGATAATTGATATAGTTGAGATGATTGGGATATTTTTAATTTATAAAATATGCAATATAAAAATTCTTTTAGGCAACTAGTGGTTTGGCAAAGAAGTAAAGATTTAGTGTTATTTGTTTACAAAATTACAAAAAAATTTCCAATTGAAGAAAGATTTGCAATGGTATCACAGATGCGAAGAGCTTCTTATTCTGTATTAGCAAATATTGCTGAAGGTAATGCAAAAAATCATAGTAAAAATAGAATAAATTTTTTCAATATTGCTCAAGGTTCATTGGTAGAAATAGATTGTTTTGCTGAGTTAGCGTATGAATTAAAATATATTACAGATAATGAATATGAACAATTATTAGAATTAATTAATAAGGTTAGCTATTTATTATCAAAATTTATTAAATCGCAAAAATGAAAAATTATAAATCCCAAAAATCACAAGGGTCTCAAAGATCCCAAAAATCCCAAATATTGGAGGGTTCTCGCGCGGTTGCCGAGACAATAAATTTGATTAAGCCAGCTGTTGTTAGCGCTTATCCAATTACTCCTCAAACTCATATTGTTGAGGATTTAGCAAAATTAAAAGCAGACGGCAAGGCAGATTATGAATATGTCAGGGCTGAGAGCGAATTTGCGGCCGCTTCAATTGTTTTGGGAGCGTCAGCAACAGGCACGCGAACTTATACCGCTACTAGCTCGCAAGGTTTGCTTTTGATGGAAGAAGTTATTTTTAATATTGCTGGAATGCGCTTGCCTGTTGTTATGACTTGCGCGAATAGAGGGGTGTCAGCTCCAATCACGATTTGGAACGATCATCAAGACGCGATGGCTGTCCGCGACGCTGGCTGGATAATGCTATTTGCCGAAAATTCGCAGGAAGCAATTGATTTGCATTTGATAGCTTATAAAATAGCTGAAAAAATATTTGTTCCAGTAATGGTTAATATTGACGGTTTTGTTTTAACGCATACTTACGAGCCGGTTAAAATCCCAACGCAATCTCAGGTTAATAAATTTTTGCCAAAATATAATCCCAAAAAGGGAACATATCTTGATGTAAAAAATCCGCGAACTTTTGGAGCTTTTGCCCCACCCGCTTATTATATGGAAATTAGGCAAGAGCTTCACGATGAAATTAAAAATAGCAAAGAATTAATTAAAAACGAAATAAATAATTGGAAAAAAATAGTTGCTTCAAATACTAAATATCAAATACTAAATACCAAATATCAAATTATTGATAGTGAGCTCGTGGAATATTATGGCGTAAAAAATCCAGAAATTATTTTTGTGGGTATGGGTTCAATGATTGGAACAATAAAAGATTATTTGGATAATAAAAAGATTAAAGCAGGCGTGTTAAAAATTAGAAGCTTTAATCCCTTTCCAAGAGATGATATAATTAAAATATTAAATAAAGCAAAGTTTGTGGCTATTTTAGACAAAAGTATTTCATTAGGCAAGGAAGGAATTTTAGCTCAAGAGATTAAGGCTGTTATCCACAATAATTCAAGAAAGCGTTTTTCTGTTTCTCCAAAAATTCAAAGTTTCATTGTCGGTCTGGGCGGACGGGATATTACTGGCAAAACTTTAAATAATGTGGTAGAATTGATTAAGAAGAAAGATAATGAAGTTAAATTTGTAAGTTAATTTTATTTTTTTAAAAATAATTGTCATCCTGAATTTAATTCAGGATCTGCAAGGTATTTCATAAATTATTATTTTATAATTGCAGATTCCGTGTCAAGCACGGAATGACAAAAAAAATATACGGAATGACAAAAATATATTTAGAGGCGTAAATTAGTTTTATAGTTTTATGAATTATAAAAAAATCATTACAATTTTTTTGTTCACTTTTATTTTTCAATGTTTTTTATTTAGCGCGAATTTAGTTCAGGGAGTTGAATTTACTCCGTCTGTTCCAATCCCAGGCGTGTCTGATCAGGAAATAATTGTTGAAAGCGATTTTTCAACTTTAACAGATTATATCGCGAATTTTTATAAATTCGCTATCGGCTTAACTGGTATTTTAGCCGTGATTATGGTAACAGCCGGCGGAATGGTTTGGCTTACAGCTGGCGGAAGCGCCACGCAAATTGGAAAAGCAAAACAGATGATTATGGGATCCATAGCTGGACTGCTTTTAGCTTTATTCTCTTATACTCTTTTATATAGCATCAATCCAGATATTGTTAATATGAAAATAGCTGGCGTTAAAAAAGTAAAAGGCATTGCTAAAGTAGGATGTAGATGGGAACAATATGAATGTAAACCTGCCACACAAGAAAAGGCAAGTGATAGCTATTGCGGACAAAAACCACAAATTGATGAAGAGGATGATCCTAATGCTAATTATTGTTGTTGTATGACTACAGTACAAGGCAATCAAGATTATATAGATGAAAGATGCGCAAAAGAATGTCCGAGTGGATATGAATATGATTTTAAAGCAGATAAATGTAATTGTTTTGGAGAAGGGCAGCATACAGCATGTGTGCGTGTAGACTATGCAGGCGCGGAAGGAACAGATTCAATATATGAATGTCAGCTTCTAAATTTTGCAGGTGAAGATATGTGTGATATAAATGATCCGTCAAGTTGTAAACGTTTTAACGAAGGGTGTTGTCTTTGTAGTTGGTGGGGGATAACAAATTGTAAATCAGGCAGTGAAATGAGCTCAGAAAGCGCTTGTAAAGATTATTGTGGCATATTAGCGCCAAGTTGGAAATATACTATAAATGCTTTATGCGCAGATAATAAATGTGTTAAAAATTAATTTTAGAAAATATTTTTTAAAAATTTATTTAAAAACGTTTTGTTAAAATGCAAAGCGTTTTTTGTTTAAAGTTGATTTTAAAATAGTTTTGATATAATATAAATATAATCTGAAACTACAAAAAATAATATCTTAATACTTCGAAAATTATTTTAAATTATATTTTGATTTTTGAATTTTGCATTTTTTTATATGTATAATCATAAAAAAATTGAAAAAAAGTGGCAGAAGAAGTGGAATAAGAGCGAAATTTATCAGATAAAAGATAATTTTAAAAAGCCGAAATATTATGTTTTAGATATGTTTCCTTATCCATCAGGCGATGGTTTGCATATGGGACATACGGAATCTTACACGGCTTCGGATATTATTTATCGTTTTAAAAAATTGCAAGGTTATAATGTTCTGCATCCGCAGGGTTTTGATTCCTTTGGCTTGCCAGCCGAAAATTATGCCATAAAAACAGGAGTCCATCCCAAAAAGACAACTAAAAAGAACGCAAAGAGTTATTTAAAACAAATGAAAATGCTCGGTTTGGGGCATGATTTGAACCATTTAATTGACACTTCTGACCCTTTGTATTATAAATGGACACAATTTTTGTTTGGAAAATTTTTTGAAAATGGATTAGCAGAGCAAAAGACAGATGCAATTAATTGGTGTCCGTCTTGCAACACAGGGATTGCAAATGAACAAGTAATAGATGGAAAATGCGAACGTTGCAAAACGCAAATTAGGCAAAAAGAAATTCCTGGCTGGTTTTTAAAAATTACAAATTTTGCTGATGATTTGATAAGGGGTTTAGATAAAATTGATTGGCCAGAACATACGAAAAAAAATCAGAGAAATTGGATTGGCAAATCAGAAGGAGCCGTTGTGAAATTTCAAATTACAAATTCCCATGCCTACCGGCAGGCAGGCAAATTCCAAATAAATCCAAAATATCCCAAAAGTCTCAAAAGTTCCAAAAATCTCACAATAGAGGTATTTACGACTCGTCCTGATACTTTGTTTGGATGCGCTTATATGGTTTTATCGCCTGAACATCCTTTAATTACGAAACTTATTAATTTTTGTCATTCTGAAATTGATTCAGAATCTCAAAAAAACAAAAAGATCTTGAATCAAGTTCAGGATGACAATTTAGTAATTACAAATTATAAAGAAGTTGAAAAGTACATAAAACAAGCAAAAAATAAAACAGAAATGGAGAGAATTGAGAATAAAGAAAAAACAGGAGTTGAATTGAAAGGGATTAAAGCAATTAATCCAGTTAATAACGAGGAAATTCCGATTTGGGTGGCGGATTATGTTTTGGCTTCTTACGGAACTGGCGCGATTATGGCCGTCCCGGCGCACGATTCTCGTGATTATGAGTTTGCCGTTAAATATAAATTACCTATTAAAAAAGTAATAGTTCCTTGTCAAGATGATAAAAATCAAAATAACAAATCAAAAGTAAAAATTAGTAAGGCTTTTATTGACGATGGGATATTGGTTAATTCGGGAAAGTATAGCGGAATAAAATCTAATGAAGCCAAAAAGAAAATTATTAACTGGCTGGAAAAAAATAAGCTTGGCAAAAAAACGATTAATTATAAATTGCGGAATTGGTCAATTTCACGGCAAAGGTATTGGGGATGTCCGATTCCAATTGTTTATTCGCCAAAAGGGGAGCCAAAATTTGTTGGTGAAAAAAATTTGCCTTGGGCATTGCCTAAAGACGTTAATTTTATTCCAGACGGAACAGCTCCGTTATATAAATCAAAACAATTAAAAAAAAGAACAGAAAAGATTTTTGGCAAAGGCTGGACGCCTGAGGTTGATACGATGGATACTTTTGTGGATTCTTCTTGGTATTTTTTGCGTTATCCTGATACAGAAAACAAGAAAGAATTTTGTTCAGCAAAAAAGCTAAAAAGATGGCTACCTGTTGATTTATATATTGGCGGGGCAGAGCATACTTATATGCATCTTCTTTACGCGCGTTTTTTTGTAAAAGGAATGAAAAAAATCGGTTTAATTAGCTTTGATGAGCCGTTTTTGAAACTTAGGCATCAAGGAATGGTGCTTGATAAAAATGGAGTAAAAATGAGCAAGTCTAAAGGCAATGTGGTAAATCCGAACGATATAGTGGAAAAGTTTGGCGCTGACGCGACGCGAATATATATGATGTTTGCTGGTCCGCTTGAGGATGATGTTATATGGAATCAGGATATGGTGAAAGGAACAAGAAGATTCCTTGAAAAAGTTTATAAACTAAATCAAAAATTAAAAATCAAAAATAATTTGAATTTAAAATCAAATCATAAATTAAAAATTTTATTGCATCAAACTATTAAGAAGGTAACGGAGGATATTGAAAATTTTGGTTTTAATACAGCTATTTCACAGATGATGATTTTAGTAAACGCTATGGAAAAAGAAAAAAATATCCCAGTTGCTAATTACCGATTACTAATTATTTTAATATCTCCTTTTGCTCCGCATATCGCGGAAGAGCTTTGGGAAAAATTAGGAAATAAAAGATCTATTTTTCTGGAAAAATGGCCGAAGTATAATCCAGAATTTATAAAAGAAAAAGAAGCAGAACTGGTAATTCAAATAAACGGAAAAGTAAGGGATAAAATAAAAACATCAGCTGATATTTTAGAAAATGACGCAAAAAAAATCGCCTTTGAAAGCGAAAAAATTAAAAAATGGATTGACGGCAAAGAGATTAGAAAAATTATTTTTGTAAAAGGAAAATTAATTAATATTGTTGTTTAAAAAAAATCCGCCAGAGCCTGTTTGTTTTCAAACAAGATGGCGGGAGAGAGGACTGATTGATATTTAGAGTGTTATTATAAATGATAATGATAACACCCCGAACATAATAAAAGAACCGATCAAATTTTCCCTTAATGACTTTGGAGGGTAAAATTGATTGGCAACGAGTGTCCCCCAAGTTGAAAAAACTGCAAAACAGAAAAAAATTGAAATTATCTCAATAAAACTCATTTCAGAAATCAGAAACATTTTTTATTCCTCCATTTTGTGTTTTTAGTTTTAGTTATTTTTAATAATTTAGTATACCTAATTTTTTAATTTTGTCAATAGCTTTGACAAACAATTTATATGCAAGCTGTAATTTTAGCGGCAGGACTTGGCACAAGACTTCAACCTTTAACATTTCATATTCCAAAGCCAATGATCCGCATTGTTGGAAAAAATTTAATTGAGCATAATATTTACAAGCTTCCAAAAGAAGTTGATGAGTTGATTTTTGTGGTAAATTATTTAGCAGAGCAAATTATCAATCATTTCGGCAACGAATTTGAAGGTAGAAAAATAAAATATGTTAAGCAAAAAAGATTGCTTGGCACAGGGCATGCTTTAAGTTTATGCAAAGATTTGCTTGATAAGAAATTTTTAGTTATGATGGCTGATGATATTTATAGCAAAGAAGATATAGAAAAATGCTTAAATCATAAAAGATCTATTTTAACAAAGGAAGTATGCGGTAAATTCATTGGCGGCAGAATAAAACTTGATAGTTTGGGCAAGCTTGAAAATATTGTTGAAGGAATTCACAATAAAAAGAAAAGTTTAGCCAATGTCGGTCTGTATGTTTTAACAAATGAATTTTTTAAATATGATTTAGTCAAGCTAAAAGACAAAAAGGAATATGGATTACCGCAGACTTTAGTTCAAATGGCTCATTATTATCCTATTGAAATTGAAAAAGCTTCATTTTGGATGCAAATTAATAATCTAGATAGTTTAAAAAGAGTTGAAAAAATTTTAAAAAATAGAAAAATTTAAAATAACAAATAAATTATTTTATGAACATAAAGATAAATACCCCGAATTTTGAAAATCCTTTTTTAAAAAATCAAGATGTTAAAAAGAGAAAAGAAGCCGGTGGAAAAAAGATGACAAGAAGAGATTTTTTAAAGTTTACCGGCTCGACAGCTGTTGTGTTGGGTGGATCTAAAATTATTTCAGATTATGAAAAAATATCTAATGCTTTAGAAAACGCAATAAAATTTTTTAAAGACGATAATAAAGATGATATTAGAGAAATTGAAAAAATAGATGATGTTATCCAAAATAAGGAAAAAGAATTCACGCCTGAAGAAACGCAAGAACAGGAATATTATAAAAATATTAATGAAATTTTTAAAATGGGACTGGACGAGCCAATTGAAATTAATATGAATAATTCCTTAATGACTCAGAAGTACTGGGAAAAACAGCATAAAGAAAATCCAAAATACGCGGATAGTTTAAAAATGGCTTTTGAGAGAATGGAAAAATACGAAGAAAGTTTAAGTAAAATTTTTAAACAAGAAGATGTCCCGGAAAAATTTATGTATTTAGCAATACCTGAAAGTTATTGGAATTGGGAAAAAAGACCAGGCAAATTAGCCAAAGGACCATATCAATTTATCAGGAGAACGGGGCTGAAATTTGGCTTAAAAATAGATAAAAATATTGACGAGAGATTTGATCCTTTAAAGAGCGGGAGAGCCTGCGCTAAATATTTAAGATATCTTTATAATAAAACAGGAGATTGGGATATTTCTTTAGCCGGCTATAATGGCAGCTTTATTTGGGATTATTTGAGAGAAGAAAAAGATGATAAAAGTTATGAGAAATTTTTAGCTTATATGGAAAGCCAGGCAAGAGAAGATAAAAAAGAAATTTTAGAAAGAAATTTTTTTAATTATATTGTTAGAAAAAAGGAAACAGTTTGGAGAATAGCTAATCGTTTTAGAATTGATATGCGAGAGTTAAAGAATATTAATAATATTAGTTCGGATAATATAATAAAGACAGGACAAAAATTAAAAATTCCGATTAAAGACAAAAAGGCAGTTAAAGAAATTTATGAAATAAAAATGGCTAAATATATAGAAAATTTAAATTATCCGCCTAAATTTAACGCAATAATAAATTTAATAAATAAAGGTTTTGTTAAGCGCTAAAATTTTTAAATGAATATATTATATTTTAAAGAAAACGAAAAAGAAAAATGGAATGATTTTGTTTCTGAAAATTCTCAAGATAAAGGTTTTTTGCAATCTTGGGAGTGGGGAGATTTTCAAGAAAGTTTAGGAAAAAAGATTTTTCGTTTTGGTATAAAAGATAAAGATGGTAAAATATTAACAGTATGCTTGGCAGTGAAAGATAAAATCGCTTTAAGAAAAAATACAATAGATGTGAGCAGGGGGCCAGTTTTTCAATTTCCAATTTCCCTGCCTCGTCGGCAGGCAGGCAATTTCCAATTTCCAATTTTATTAAGTGATTTATTAAATGAATTAAAGAATATCGCGCAGAGAGAAAAAGCAATGACAGCAAGAATAGATTTTGGAACAATAACGAACAATGTATTTTTAAATCAAATTAAAAAATTAAAAAAATTAGGAATTAGAAGATCTTACCGCGATATTCAGCCAAGATCAACCTTAATAATAGATTTGCAAAAGGATGAACAAAAAATTTTAAAAGAGATGAAACAAAAGCACAGATATAATATCAAGCTGGCTGAGAAAAAAGGAGTAAAAATAAAATTAACAAATAAAAATGATTTTATAAGAGACTTTGAAAATTTTTGGAAATTATTAAAAAATACATCAACGCGAGACAGATTCGCGATTCACAATGAAGATTATTATTGGAAAATGTTGAACCAGTCTAATCTTGATATTAAATTATATCTCGCAAGCTATCAAAACAAGACTATTGCTGGGTCTATAATTGGATGTTTTGGCAATGGTTGCGTTTATATGCACGGAGCGTCTGATAATGTTTATCGCAATATTATGGCTCCATATTTATTGCAATGGATAGCGATAAAAGACGCTAAAAATAATGGTTTTAAATTTTATGATTTTGGAGGCGTAAAATCAGAAAAAGAAAAAAGCAGCAGCCAAAAAATGTGGGACGGAATTACGCGTTTTAAAATTGGTTTTGCTCCAAATGAGAAAATAACAGAATTTTTAGGCTTATGGGAGATTCCTGTTAATAAATTCCAGTATTTAATTTATAAATTCATCCGTAAAATCGTTAAATTTATAAATAGACTTGTTGCGTAATTAGTTTTGTGACGAAATTTTCAGATTTTAAGACAAATTTTTCAAACATTTTTTGAGGTTTAGCCTTTCCCGCAATGCTGCGGGAGAAAAGATTTTTGGAAAATTTGACCAACCTGCCTGCCGGCAGGCAGGAATATGGAAATTGCAGTAGAAATTAATTATGCGACAAGTCTAATAAGTAAAATTCGGACATTACTTCCATACTACGTAGTATGGAAGTAATGTTCAAATTCTACAAATTTGATTTATTTAATTTTTATTTATAATTTATGCGAAAAGAATTAAAATTAGTGGAAGAATTTCATAAAAAATTTAGAGCCCTTATTGGAGATAAACCGCAAAATATTCCTGAAGATAGAATCAAACTGCGTTTTGAACTAATGCAAGAAGAAGTAGAAGAGTATTTTAAGGGAGCTTGTAAAAAAGATATTGAGAATATAGCTAAAGAGTTGGCTGATATTTTATACGCGGTTTATGGTACTATTATAGAGCATGGTTTGCAGTATAAAATAGAAAAAATTTTTGCCGAAGTTCATCGTTCTCATATGAGCAAAGATTATCATCAATATAAAATGGTTAAAGGTAAAAAATATTTTGTGGCAAATTTAAAAAAAATTTTTGAATAATAATATAATTAATTTATGAAAAATATTGTGGTAATCGGCGGAGGAACGGGAACATTCACTGTTTTGTCTGCTTTAAAAAAATATAAAGATTTACATTTATCAGCAATAGTTTCTATGGCAGACGATGGCGGATCAACAGGACGGCTTCGCGATGAGCTTGGAGTTTTACCTCCGGGAGATATCAGGCAATGTTTAGTCGCGCTTTCTGAGTCAGATTCATTAATGAGAAATTTGTTTAATTTTCGCTTTTCAGGAGGATCTTTAAGCGGACATAATTTTGGCAATTTGTTTATTTCAGCTTTGGAAAAAATTACAGGCAGTTTTGATAAAGGGATTGAGGCGCTTGAAAAAGTTTTGAATATAAAGGGACAAGTTATTCCAGTTACTTTAAGTAAAGTAGCGTTATTTGCTGAATTAGAAAATGGAGAAATTATAGTTGGAGAACATTTGATAGACGATATTGTAATAAATAAAAAAGTAAAAAGATTTTTTTTAAATCCAAAAGCAAAAATAAATTTAAAAGCTAAAAAAGCGCTTAAAGAAGCAGATTTTATTATTATAGGACCTGGAAGTTTGCATACAAGTATTATCACTAATTTTTTAGTTGACGGTATGATTAAATCTATTTGCGCTTCGAAAGCTAAAAAAATATATTTATGTAATTTAATGACTAAATTCGGCCATACTGATAATTTTCGCGTTTCTGATTTTGTTAGCGTTATTGAAGAATACCTTGGAAAAGATTGTTTAAATTATGTAATTTATAATAATCAAAAGCCTGATGAAAAATTAATTAAAAAATATCAAAGGAAAAAAGAATTTTTTGTTTATTTTGACAAGGAAATTTTAAGCAAAAAACATTATAAATCAATTGGTTATAATTTATTAAGCAACGCGGGTTATCAACAGAATCCAGCTGATAAAATAAAAAGGACTTTGGTTAGGCATGATTTAGATAAATTAGGCAAAATACTTTTTTCAATATTATGTAGTAGGTCTAATCAATAAAATATGATATAATAATGATAATTTAATATGTAAGATATTCTAGCGTTGTTTACATTTTTTGAAAATTTTTTTTTGGTTGTCATTCTGGAAAGTATAATTTCTCGACGAGCTTGCGAGTCGTAAAAAATTAACTTATTCGGAATTTACGCTATATATAACTACAAATCAATTGCGGTTCTGGATTCCGGATAAATGATTTTCTAAAAGCTCGCAGGCTCTCTTAAAAAATCTATTTTCCTGAATGACAAAAAGTGTAAACAACGCTCTTGATTTTTACATTTAATGTAATAAAATGAAAAAGATTTTTTTTACAATTTTGTTAGCCCCTGTTTTTTTGCTATTTTTTGCTTTACAAGCTTCGGCCAGTGATTTGCTTATTTCTAATCCTGAGCAGGTAATCAGCATAGATCCTAACGGAGCGGGGCATTTTACTTTATTCGTCCAAAACAATACCAAGGAAAATTTAATATTAGAAACTAAAATTAAAAGCTTCAAGACAGTAGGCGATAAAGGCAATATTGAATTATTTGATGATAGTGATAATATTTTAATTAATTCATGGTTAAAACAGCAAACTAATTATTCCTTTAAACTGCGTCCCGGGCAAAAACATGAAGCTGTTTTTTTGATGTCTGTTTCGTCAAGCGCGAAGAATAAAGGATATTACGCGTCAATCTATTTTGCTGGATATCAGCAAAATGATATAACAAAAAAAATTGAAAGCAATAAGAGCAGAATATTATTGGGAGTTGAGTCTGAAAATAATAACTTGCTATTGCGTTCTGGAAAAATAGAAGAATTATTTTCACCTAAATTTGTTTTTTACGGTCCAGTAAAATTTAGATTGCAATTTGCGAATAATGGTAAAATCCATTATCAAACAAATGGTCAGATTGAAATATATAATTCATTTGATAAAAAAATAGCCTCTATTCAGCTTAAAGAGAAAAATATTTTACCTGATTCTTTGCTTTCTTTTTATGGTATCCTTGAACGCAAATTTTTATTTGGAAAATATTTGGTTGTCGCTAAAATGTTTGATGGAGACGGCAATTTAACAATGGAATCAAAAGAATTTTTTGCTTTTCCATGGAAAGAGTTCTTAGAATTTTTTGTTATTGTGGGCCTTATAATAATCGCGAAAAAATTAAAAGTGAAAAAAATAAAATTTGAATAAATAACATAATGCGAATGATGCGAATTAAAATGCGAATTCTGCAAATTATAAAATAAAAAATAGTAGTATTCGCATATAATTAGCGGATTAGCATTATACTTTTATGTTTAAAAAAATAATTTTAAAAAATAATTTGCGCTTGATCTTGGCTCCACTTGACAGCAGCAATGCTGTTACGGTTTTGATTATGGTAGGGACTGGCTCACGATATGAAAGTAGAAAGCTAAATGGAATTTCCCATTTTTTAGAGCATATGTTTTTTAAAGGAACAAAAAAACGCCCGACTACTTTTGGAATTTCAGCTGAGCTGGACAAAATAGGAGCTGAATTTAACGCTTTTACGGGAAAAGAAACAACAGGATTTTATATTAAAGCAAACGCAAAATATTTAGATTTGTCATTGGATATTCTTTCTGATATGTTGCTTAATTCAATTTTTGACACTAAAGAAATAAATAAAGAAAGGGGGGTAATTTTGGAAGAGATGAAAATGATACAAGATACGCCGATGCATTATGTTTCTGATCTATTTGAAAATTTGTTGTATAAAGGTAATCCTTTGGGTCAGATGATTATAGGAAGTGAAAAAAATATTTTGAATTTTAAGCAAAAAGATTTTTTAAATTATTTGCGCGGTCATTATGTTGCCAATAATATGGTAATATGCGTTGCTGGAAATTCTGAAAAAATTAAAAAATCAAAATTAAAAACAGAAAAATATTTTCAAGCTGCAAACAAAAATTTTATAAAAGAAAAAAGAAGCAATATTTTGCGCGTCCAAAGCAAGCCAAATATTTTATTGCATTATAAAAAAACAGATCAAGTAAATTTTTGTTTAGGCGTTAAAGCTTATGGACTTGAAGACAAAAAACGCTTTGCTTTAAAATTATTGGCGGTAATTTTAGGAGGAAATATGAGCTCCCGGCTTTTTGTTGAAATTCGGGAAAAAAAAGGAATGGCTTATTATGTAAGAACTATACACGAGGCTTATGTTGACACTGGATATTTAGTTACTCAAGTCGGAGTTGACAGAAAAAATTTGCAAAAGAGCGTAAAAATAATTTTAAAAGAATACAAAAAAATTGTGAATAAAGGCGTTAGCAATAAAGAATTGCAAAAAGCAAAAGATTACATAAAAGGAATAAGTTCAATAAATTTGGAGACCTCGGATCAGATCGCGAATTTTTTAACAAATCAGGAAATACTGTTGGGAAAAACTTCAACTCCTAAGCAGCATTTTGAAAAAATAGACAAAGTTAGTGTTAGAGATATTCAAAATGTCGCTAAAGATATTTTTATGAATAAAAAATTAAATTTGGCAATAATAGGGGAATATAAAGATAAAAAAGAATTTGAAGAAATTTTAAAATTTTAGAAAAATTATTAAATATTTAATAATTAAAAAAACAGCTTTACAGCTGTTTTTTTGAATTGTCTTGCAAGCTGAAATTTTATCGTAGAATTGTGGCTGGGGCGGGGATTGAACCACCGACCTTAGCGTTACTTGCCCTGCACCAAAGATATGTGGCGGCGAGTGGGATTGAACCACCGACCTTAGCGTTATGAGTGCTACGCTCTAACCGACTGAGCTACGCCGCCTTAATTTAAACACACTTTACAAAATTTATTAATAAATACGATTTTGGTGCAGGGTGAAAGTGCTACGCTCCCTGCCTGCCGGCAGGCAGGTAACCAACTGAGCTACCCAGCCACTATTTTGTTAAAGTTACATAGGACAAGCCATTATATATTTATTATTAGCTTGCAATCCGAAACTTCAGCAAAGGATTGGTGCCCAGGGCGGGACTTGAACCCGCACGGAGTTGCCTCCAAGAGATTTTAAGTCTCTCGTGTATACCAATTTCACCACCTGGGCATAAGTATTATATATCTAAATTATTCAATATTTCTCTTAATATTAGTTTTAATGTACTTTTATTTTTTAATTACAATTTTCAATTTTTGATTCATAATTTTTAAAATTTTGATTAACAATTAATTAAGTTAATTCGTAATTGATGATTCGTAATTGATAATTGATTAAGATGTGGGCAGGGAGGGACTTGAACCCTCAAACCTTTCGGCGCTAGCTCCTAAGGCTAGTGCGTTTACCAATTTCGCCACCTGCCCAAATTGTTCCTTTGTTCTTATTGTAAAATAATAAGTAAATTAAATCAATACTTTGCGTTTTTTGTTTGTTGTATTATTTATAATATGTATGATAGAATAAAAATAATTAAACAAATTTTATAATGAAAAGCAATAATAAAAAAGTATTAGCTGCTTTGTCTGGCGGAGTTGATTCCGCTGTTATAGCGGCTATTTTAAAACAAGACGGTTTTAACGTGAGCGGTTTGTTTTTGAATTTAGGGCAAGTTAATAAAAAAGAAGACGAAAAAAACGCTAAACTTGTTGCTAAAAAATTAAAAATTCCTTTAAAAATTGTTAACATAAAAAAAGAATTTAAAAAAGAAGTGATAGATTATTTTTTAAAAGAATACGCGAGTGGAAACACGCCTAATCCGTGTATAATGTGTAATAAAAAAATAAAATTCGGGCTTCTTTACCATATAGCGAAAAAAGAAAAATTTGATTATTTGGCAACAGGACACTATATACGAAAATTACAAATAAATTCAAAAAATAAAATTCAAAAGTCAAAAGTCATTTATAAAATATATAAAGCAAAAGATAAGAAAAAAGATCAGAGTTATTTTTTATATAATTTAAAACAGAGCCAGCTTGAATATTTAATTTTTCCATTGGGAAAATATTTGAAAGATGATATAATAAAAATAGCAAAAAAATTAAATTTGCCTGTTTCAAAAAAGGAAAGCCAGGATATCTGTTTTTTAAAAGGAATAGACCATAATCTGTTTTTGAAAAAACATTTGAATCTGAAAATAGGGGATATTATTACAATAGATGGAAAAAAAATAGGAAAGCATGAGGGGCTTCCATTATACACAGTTGGACAAAGAAGACAAATAAAAATCGGAGGCATAGGTCCGTTTTACGCCGTAAAAATGGATTATAAAAAAAATATTTTAATAGTCACTGATAAATTTGATGATAAAATATTATACAAAAAAGAACTGGAAGCAAAAAGTTTGAATTGGATTGCCAAACAAAAACCAAAATTACCTTTAAAATGCGAAGCAAAAATAAGATATTTGCACCCAACTCAAAATTGCGTTGTTTTTCAAGAAAAAAATAAATACAGAATAAAATTTTTAAAACCTCAGCGGGCTGTCACTCCAGGGCAGTCAATAGTTTTTTATAAAAAGAATGAATTATTAGGCGGTGGAATAATTAAATAATAAATAATTTTTATTTTTATGATGGAAGCTTATCTGCAAGAAAATATTTGGCTTATTGTTTTGACAATAATTTGGGTTTTGCCGTGGAAAGGAGTAGCTTTATGGAAAGCGGCGCAAAATAAGCACCAAATTTGGTTTATCGCGATGCTTGTTATCAATACTTTCGCTGGGTTAGAAATTCTTTATATCTTTATTTTTAGCAAAAAAGAAAAAAATCAAAAAAAGTTTAATTGGGATTTATTTAAAAAAAAGTAACCCTTGACATTATTTTATTTAATATTATAATAACTTCTTAATTAGATTAAGTAATTATCAATATTTATGAATGCATTTAATTTTGAAGGAGGAAAGATAGAAGAAATTTTTGAACCTATAAAAAATGAGGAGATTAAAAATAAAAAAGTTGAACTATGGCAAAAAGAAAAAAAAGAAAAAAAATTTGAGATCCCGCATTCTTTAAAGGGGTATTTTAATAAAAATGAAGACGGAACAATTGACATTAAGACAGAAAACGGAATTTTAGAAAGGGTATCAAAGGATATCTTACCAGAAGATTTAAAACAGGAAGAACAAGGCGAGTTGTTTATGACATTTACAAATCATTCTGAAATATCTAAAAAAGTTCTTAATGAATTATTAAAAGGAAATCAAGATGAATAAAAACGGACTAAAAATTTTTAAAGCAATATTTAAAAACAGATGGTCTGTTTTTTTTGTCTTGAATTTTTTAGTTTTAGCTGTTTTTTTGTCCATTTTAATTTTTGGTTTTGAATTTTATTACAAGAATAAGATTTATCCCGGCGTAAAAGCCAGTAATATAGATTTATCAGGAAAATCGCGCAATCAAGCGTTAAAACAATTGCGCGAAATAAGCGAGCAAATAATGAGTGATGGCATTTTTTTTAAATATAGAGATAAAGAAGTCGTGATAGGATCAACTTTTATAGCGACTGAAGATCCAGGGCTGTCAAAAGAAATAATTTTTTTTGATTGTGAAAAAACAATCAATAAAGCTTATGAATATGGCAGAAAAGATAATTTTTTGATTAATTTAAAAAAACAAGCGTTTATTTTATTTAATCATAAAAAAATTAAAGTCAACTATAATTTAAACGAAAAAGAATTAAAAAAAGCATTGATTAGTAATTTTTCTATTTTAGAAAATCCAGGGGAAGACGCGAGAATAAACATTAAAGTTAAACGAGATGAATTTATAACTGAGGTAATCGCTGAAAAATTAGGAACAAGCTTTGATTATGACTTAGCAATTCAGCAGGCAAAAAATAATTTAGAGTCTTTTTCCTCCGTCCCAATTGAAATGTATATGAAAACAGACTATCCAAAAGTTAAAATAAAAGACGCTCAGAAAGCAATCCCTTTGGTAAAAAAAGTATTGTCTGTTTTTCCGGCTAAATTGTCTTACAAATGTTTTATTGAAGGAGGCGATGCTCATTTTTGCGACGAAGATTTTGAAGACATAAAAATAAGCAATAAGGATTTAGCCTATTGGATTAGCTTAAGCGCTGGAAACGATAGTTTAAGCGTAAAATTTGATGAAGAAAAAATTATTGATTATTTAATAAACATTGGAAAAGATATTAACGTGCCGTCAAGCGACGCTAAATTTAAAATTAAAGATGAGAAAGTTTCTGAATTCCAGTCAAGCGTGAACGGCATTAAATTAAATATTGAGAAAACATTGTTAGAAATGGAAAATAAATTTTTAATTCAAGCAACGTCAACAGCCTTTTTAGTGGTAGAAGAGGAAGAAGCAAAAAATTCAATAGAAGACGCCAATGATCTTGGAATTAAGGAATTGATAGGAGTAGGCGAGTCAAATTTTAGCAAAAGCCCTAATAATAGGCGACATAATATTGCTATCGGAGCTGAAGCTTTAGATGGATTATTAATAAAACCAGGTGAAAAATTTTCTTTAGTTAATAATCTAGGCGATATTAACGCCATGGCAGGTTATTTGCCAGAATTAGTTATAAAAGGAAATAAAACAGTGCCTGAATACGGCGGAGGTCTTTGCCAAATAGCAACAACTCTTTTTAGAGCGGCTATTAACACCGGATTGCCGATTACTGAACGCAAGCCTCACGCTTATAGAGTTTTTTATTATGAGCCAGCGGGGACAGACGCTACTGTTTATATTCCAAAACCAGACGTAAAGTTTGTGAACGATACAGAAAAATATATTTTGATTCAGACAAAAATAGACGGAGATGATTTAATTTTTGAATTTTGGGGAGCTTCTGACGGACGAAAAGTTGAGGTATCTAAACCAAAAATTTTTAATATAGTTAGTCCCGGACCGACTAAAATTATTGAAACTGAGGATTTAGATCCTGGGGTTAAAAAATGCACGGAAAGTTCGCACAATGGAGCTGACGCTGAGTTCACGCGCGAAATTACAACAGCAGACGGAGAAGTTAATGAAGAAATTTGGTCAAGCCATTATCGTCCATGGAGAGCTGTTTGTTTAGTTGGAAAAGAAAAAGAAGAAGCTGTTGATGAAGATAATATTGAAAGTGAAAACATTGATCCTGATTCTGATGAAAATCAACCTGTTGATGAAAATTAATAATGAAAAAATCCTGCTTATAAAACTGCAGACCAGAAATTTTTAAAAGGATTTCTTCAGCAAAAGCCGAACAGTCCTTCTAAAAAATTTCCATGCTTGTCGTGTCTGCAGATTTATAAACAGGATTTATATTTTGCGTGTAATAATATATAATAGCACAAAATAAAAGTTTGTCAAGCCAAAAAATAAAAAATTTCCTTTTACGCTGGAAAAAGGATTTTTTTATAAAAATCAGAAAAATTATTTTATAATTTTCTTTTTCAAGTCATCAACGGCTTTTTTGTTTGTTAAAATATTTTTTAAATAATTTCTATAACTTTCTGATTTAAACTGGTCGTTATTTTTACTGTCAGAATATTGTTTTGACATTTTTTTGATTTCTTGATTGATTTCTTTCTCTGATGTTTTTATGTTATTTTTTATCGCGTATTCCCGTATAAACAAGGCTGTTTTTACGCGTTCACTTGCTTGAGGCAGAAAATCTTTTTCAATTTCTGTTATTGTTTTTTTCAAATGAGAAAGATAATCTTTTAATTCCACGCCTTGCTGCGATAAGTTAGCTTCTAATTCCTGAATCATTTTTTTTACCTCAGCAACAATTAAAACATCCGGCAGTTCTTCAAAAACTGACTCTTTGACTAACTGTTCAAACATTTTAATTTCCTGTCTTTGTTCTTCTTTGGTATTTTCTTCCTCTTCAAAATTTTGCTTTATTTGTTTTTTAAGCTCTGTTAAGTTTTTAAATTCTCCCAAAGATTTCGCGAATAAGTCGTCAATTTTTGGAATTTCTCTGTCATATACGCCTTTTACTTTTATTTTGCATTTTACCAGCTTGCCAGCCAAATTCTTGTTATAATGCTCCTTTGGAAAAGTTATTTCAAATTCTTTTTTGTCATTTTCTTTTAACCCTAATAATTTTTTGTCAAAGCCAGGGATATAATAAGGTTCGCCAATAATAATTTTATGTCCTAATACATTGCCGCCTTCAATCGCGATGTTGTTTTGAAAAATATCTAAATCTATTTTAACCATATCTCTTTCTTTAACTTCCCGATTAACCAATTTTTCTTTCGTTCTGCTTTCAGATAATTTTTTAATTGCCATATCAACCTTTTTTTCGCCAACTTCAACTTTTTCTTTGTTAACTATAATTTTTTCAAGATCGCAAATTTTAGTTTTTGGCAAAAGCGAAACAACTGCTTTATAAATAAAAGGGTTGTTAGGAGCTGCTTTTAATACTTCTATTTTTGGCATATCAATCGGCTCTATTTTTTCTTTTTTAATAGCTTGTATGTAAGTTTCGCGGACAATATCGTCAATGGCTTCGTTTAAAATTACGGCTTCTCCTAATTTTTGTTTAACAATTTCATAAGGAATTTTACCAGGGCGAAAGCCGTTGAATTTATATTTTTTGCTTAAACGAGAAACAGCTTTTTTAAGATAAGGGGCAAGCTCGCTCTGTTCTAATTCAATTGTAATTTCCTTTTGGCTTTTAAAAAGTTTTTTTGTTGATATTTTCATAATTTAAAATTTATTTTTTATTTTTTTTATTTTTCGGCTTTTTCTCGTCTTTCACCTTTTTTTCTTCTTTATCTTTTTTTTCATCTTTGTCTTTGGCTTTTGAGCTTTCTTCTTTTTTCTTTTTTGGCTTTTTATCATCTTTTTCTTTTTCTTCTTTTATTTCATCTTTGTCTTTGGCTTTTGAGCTTTCTTCTTTATCTTTTTTTTCATCTTTGTCTTTGGCTTTTGAGCTTTCTTCTTTTTTCTTTTTTGGCTTTTTATCATCTTTTTCTTTTTCTTTCATTTCTTCTATATCAATTTTCCATTCTGTTAA
>JAYEJU010000022.1:40023-43646 GCA_034660655.1 Patescibacteria group bacterium
TTTCTTCTTTATCTTTTTTTTCATCTTTGTCTTTGGCTTTTGAGCTTTCTTCTTTTTTCTTTTTTGGCTTTTTATCATCTTTTTCTTTTTCTTTCATTTCTTCTATATCAATTTTCCATTCTGTTAATTTTGCCGCAAGCCTTACATTCTGTCCGCCCTTGCCAATGGCCAAAGAAAGCTGGTCTGCTTTTACTTTAGCAATAGCCGAATGATTTTTTTCATCAATTTTTAACGCCAATATTTTAGCTGGCGAAAGTGAGTTCATTATAAATTTTTCTATATTCTTGTCATATTCAATAATGTCAATTTTTTCTCCGTTTAATTCATTAATAATTGTTTGAATGCGATTTCCCCGTTGTCCAATACAGGATCCAATAGGATCTACTGAATCATCATTGCTAATCACAGCTACTTTCGCGCGCTCTCCAGCCTCTCTTGCTATTTTTTTTATTTCCACTGTTTTGCTGGATATTTCCGGAATTTCCAAAATAAATAGTTCTTTAATGATTTCTTCGCTACGTCGCGAGAGTATAATTTCAGGACCTCTGATTGTCTGGTTAACAGCGACTATAAAAAATTTCATTTGGTTGCCAACTTCATATCGTTCATTTTTTATTTGATATTCAGGCTGTAATATAGCTGTTGCTTTATCAACAGTCACAAAAACGCACCTGTAATCATAGCGTTGTATAACACCGCTAACAACTTTATTTTCTTTCTCTTTGATATTGTCATATATAGTATCGCGTTCTGCTTCTCGCAATTTTTGAATAATAACCTGCTTTGCTGTTTGAGCCGCCATTCGTCCATATTCATCAGGAGTTTCTAATTTAGTGATTATTTGATCTCCAATTTTATAAGTTTTTTTGATTTCTTTTGCTTCACTTAATTGAATTTCTGTTTTAGGGTTGAATTTTTTGATTTCTTCTTCATCTATATTTTTTTCTTCTTTCTCATCTTTATTTTTTTTATCATTTTCTAATGCTTCTTTTTTGTTTTCTTCCTCTTCATTCTCTTCAATTTCAGGGATATCTTCAACAACTGTTTTTACGTCGTATAATTTAGTATTGCCTCCGCTATGGTCAAAATCTACTTTAATATTTTGTAATTTGTTGCCATAATCCTTGCGGTAAGCCGCTGCTAAAGCTGATTCTATTGTTTCCATAACCTGTTTTTCAGAAATTCCTTTTTCTTCACAAATTTGTTTTAAAGCTAATAAAAATTGTTTTTGATCTAACATAAATATAATGCGAATGCCGCGAATTATAATGCGAATGCCGCAAATTTTTTATTAACGTCATTTACATTTATTCGCGCATTTGTGTTATCTTTTTTTAGTAAAAATAATGAGCAGCCCTCAAGCTACTCATAAATCTATAATTTATTATACAAAAAATATATTTTGCTGTCAATAAAATTTATGGTTTATTTTGTTTTTGTTATTTCTTTTTGCTATAATAAACACAGTTTTAAATTGTTTAACCTTTTTTATGATGTCAAGAAAGATACATTCACCAGATTATTTTTTTCTTTTAGCTATAGGAATTTTAGTTTTTGTCGGCTGGGGTTTTTTAGTTTCAGCCAGTTCTGTTGTTTCTTTAAAAAATTATAATGACAGCTATTTTATAGCTAAACAGCAAATCACGCACGGAATTTTGCCTGGTATTATTTTGTTTTATCTTGCTTTTAAAATCGGTTTTGAAAGATTAAAGAAATTTGCCCCTGTTCTTATGTTTCTTTCTTTGTTTTTATTAGTTTTAGTTTTAATTCCATCAATCGGATTAAGCCATGGCTTATCAAGAAGTTGGATAAAGCTCGGAAGCATTTCTTTTCAGCCAGCTGAAATAATGAAGCTGTCTTTTATTATTTATCTGGCTATTTGGTTTTCAAGACGCAAAGAAAAAAATATAAAAGATCTTCATAAAGGGTTTTTTCCATTTGTTTTTTTAACAGCGATAGTTCTTATTTTAATTATGCTTCAGCCGGATTTAGGCACGGCAATAATAATCGGTCTTTCAGCTTTTTCTATTTATTTTTTAGCTGGAGCTAAAAAAAGCCATTTAGCTTGGATAGTCGCTGGCGGAATCGCGCTGTCTTCTATTTTTTTAAAATTCGCGCCAAATTATCAAAAAGACCGCTTGCTGTCATTTTTAAATCCGCAATTTGATATTCAAGGAATTAGTTATCATATTAACCAAGCTTTTTTAGCTATTGGATCTGGAGGCTGGTTTGGAATTGGATTTGGGCAATCAAAACAAAAATTTTTGTATTTGCCGGAAGTTATCGGTGATTCAATTTTTGCCATTATTGCCGAAGAAATAGGATTTCTATTTTTAATTCTGTTTATGTCTTTATTTTTGTTTATTATTTTTCGCGGTTTTCAGATTGCGAAACAATCCAATGATGATTTTTCTCGCTTAGTTGTTCTTGGGATAATAAGCTGGTTTGCGATTCAAGAATTTGTTAACATCGGCGCTATGGTCGGGCTGTTGCCATTAACAGGAGTTACTTTGCCGTTAGTCAGTTACGGCGGATCATCAATGGCTGTTTTTTTAGCGTCTATGGGGATTATTGGAGACATTAGCAGATACACGAAATAAATTACATATAGTTTTTTAATTATTTTTTATTCACTTGATTTTATTTTTATGTTATAATAAAAATAATTTAATTTACAATCATTAATTTTATTTTATGGAAAATTCATTTTCTAACGGAAGCAAATTATTAAATGCTGAAGGAATTTTGGAAAAAGCTGGGATTGAGGAGGGGATGATTGTTGCTGACTTAGGATGCGGGGCTAACGGTTATTTTTGTTTTCCAGCTTCTCATTTTGTTGGAGACAGAGGATTAGTTTACGCTGTTGATATTAGAAAAACAGCGCTTGACAACATAAAATCCATGGTTGATTTTGAAAGCGTTAATAATATAAAAACAGTTTGGGCAAACCTGGAAATATATGGATTAACAAAAATAAATTCTAACTTTCTCGATTTGGGCTTGCTGATTAATGTTTTGTTTCAGTCAAATCAAAAATTTAATATTTTGAAAGAGACTGCGCGTTTAATAAAAAATAAAGGGAAAATTGTTATTGTTGATTGGAAAAAAAGTAATATTGCGCTAGGTCCAGCAGTTGATTTAAGAGTAGATAAAGGCGATGTGCAAGCAATATTTCATAGTTTGAACATAGAGCAGGTTGATGAATTTGATGCCGGGAAATATCATTTTGGAATGATTTTTCAGAAATAGATATGTTAAATAAAAATCAACGGTTTGGGAACTGGGGGGAAGAGACAGCCAAAAAATATCTTGTTAAAAACGGTTATAAAATTTTAGAAACAAATTACAAAAATTATTTTGGAGAGATTGATATAGTTGCCAAGTTAAAATATAAAGTTATTTTTATTGAAGTAAAAACGAGAAGTAGCAGAAGGTTTGGCGCCCCAGAAGAATCAGTGAATTTTGCCAAGCAAAAAAAGCTGATTAAGGCAAGCGAAAAATATATTCTTGAAAATAAATTAAGTAATGAATATCAAATAGATGTTATCACTGTTGAAAAAGAATATGGAGCTGATAAAGCAAAATTAAAACATTTTAAAAACGCCGTAAAATATTTTTAAAAT
>JAYEJU010000023.1 GCA_034660655.1 Patescibacteria group bacterium
TTAATGGATATCCGTGTTGTTATCCGTCAAAGCACAGTTATTGTTTCTACATTGTTATCTATTCTTATAATGTTTTTGGCAGTTATGTGGCTATGCGATTATTTAGTTGATCTTAATATAAATTACGCCTTGTTGACAATTATTACTTTAATTTTTATTATCACTGTTTCTTTTTTTATCCCAATAAAAAAATTTTTTGAAAGGATTTCCAATAAATATTTTTTCGCATCGCTTTATAATCAAGAACAGATTTTGCAAAATTTAATTAAAGAAATCCCCGGAGTTTTAGATATTAAACATTTAATTAATTTGATTGTTGACGAAACTAAAAACGCTTTGCAAATAGAAAGAATGGGGCTTTTGTCAACTAATTTAAAAAATAAAAAATTTGTTTCTCTAAAATTGATTAATTACAAAAAATATGAAATATTTAATTTGGCAAAAAACAAAATTTTAATTTATTATTTTGTTAATAATAATATTCCCGTTACATTGCAAAAAATTAAAGAAGCTATAGATAAAGAGAAAAATATAAAATATAAAAATAAATTTTTAAATATAATAAAAGAAATGGAGGAAAATAAAATAGAAATTATTTTACCTCTTATATCTAAAAAGAAATTAATTGGTTTGTTGTTTTTAGGAAATAAGATAGATAACGCGTTTTATAGTATTCAGGACATTAATATATTAAAAATAATCGCTAATCAATCAGCGGCAGCTTTAGAAAATGCTTTACTTTATGAAGAAACGCAAAGTTTTAACATAAAAATGAGAGCTGAAATAAAAAGAGCAACAACAGGGTTGCGTCAAGCTAATAAAGAACTCAAGAAACTTGATAAAGTCAAATCAGAATTTATTTCAATCGCTTCCCATCAATTGCGCACTCCAATTACAATTATTAAAGGATATATTTCTATGCTTTTGGAGGGCGATTATGGAAAAATAAATGAAAAAGCAAATAGCACTTTAAAACAGACATACAAGAGCACTGAGCATATGGCAAAATTAGTTGAGGATTTTTTGAACATTTCAAGAATAGAAAGCGGAAAAATTGTTTTTGATTTTAAAAAGGAAAAATTTGATATTATAGTGAACGAAACAGCAGATAGCTTTAAAGAGATTGCTAAAACAAAAAATTTAAAAATAAATACAAATATTCAAAAAAATTTACCAGCCATTTTAGTTGATAAAGTAAAAATAAAAGAGGTTGTTTCAAATTTGATTGATAACGCGATTAAATATACAAAACAAGGAAATATTATTGTTGATTTAAAATTGGTTAAAAATGAAGACAAAAAATTTTTACTTTTGTCAATCACTGACAATGGGATGGGGATTGCCGAAGAAGATATTTCTAATATTTTTAAAAAATTTATTCGCGGGAAAAAGGTTTCTTTGGTGCATACTGAAGGGTTAGGATTAGGGCTTTATTTTTCCAAAAAAGTTATTGAAGCGCATCATGGCAAAATTTGGGTTGAAAGCAGTGGCGTTGAAAAAGGAAGCGTTTTTTATGTAAAATTGCTGGCAAAAAAATAAACAAAATTTTTTAAAAAATAAGAAATTAGAGTATATAGGATAGTTTATTGGATTGTTATAAAATAAGCGCGACCACACATTTTTTACAACAATTGAAAATGTTAAAAATAATGTTTCAAAATTTTATTTTAATATTTCATTCAAAATAATATTTGCAATTTTTGACACGTTTTTGTTTTTATGGTAAATCAAAATCATTAAAAAGATAAAAATTTGTGAAAAGTTATGTTGAATAAAAAAGACAATTTAATTATTTTTGTTTTGTGCCTAATCGTAGTCAGTTTAGGCGTTTTGGTTGTGGTTGGAAAGCCTTTTGATATTAAAGTTAATAAAAATATAAATAATAATATAAATATCAATAAAATCGTTAATCAGAATACAAATCAAATAGTTAATAATAATAACGATAAAAATCAAACACCTGAAAATTTTGTAAAAAAATTTTATGATTATTATTTAGATCCGCATTATTCTGCTGGAATTAGTGGTTTTGATTTTGTCAAAAATAGTAATTATTTATCAGATTCTTTTTTAAAAAGAATAGAAGGCGACAAATTCAGACCATATTTATCTGCAATCTAACGGTCAACTTTGGCCGATTTCAAGCGAGCAAGTCTATGCTTATCTTGGCTTTAGTCATGACGACTGCAATTTTTTAGCGAATTGGGATTATCTGACCGAACTTGACGCATCCCAACGAGGCAATTATATAATCCGATCAGAAGTGATCGTGTCGCTTAGTAACCCGTCCGCAGGCAAGAATATTGCCTACAAAGTCGTTGAAAAGGTTGGACTGTATGTCTGTTCGTCAATGTATGTTGACCCAATAAAAATATATTTGTTCGGCGACGACAATAAATTTCACCATGTCGCCAGCGAACAAATATATTATAGACTAGGATACGCTGACGACTGGAGCGATGTCGTGGAAATTTCGCCAGACTTGTTTATGCTTTATGGCGAAGGATATGACATCAATAGCGTTGATGACGCCCTGTGGATAAGTTTGTCCTACGCGTCAATAGTCCCATTATCCTCAGGAGACTGGACTTATAGAGTTGGTCACGCATTTACTGACTCAATATATGGCAACGGCAATGACGCCACAATTACTTATCAAGGCCAGGAAGAGCCAACATCTCAAGCGATAAGCAATGGTTGGATTTATTATATCGCCTATTGCTATGACGGCTCGTGGTCTGATTTTGATATCAGATACTGGCAATTCAAACCGAGAATACAATATTTTATATATTCCTTTGTTTCTGGAGCTGAGTTCACACTCTATGGATCGCTTAAACCTGGCGACAGCCAAGCTGTTAAAGATATGGATAGTGTCGCAGCCAATGACAGCAGGTTTAAGTTTAAGGAATTATACAGTTTGGAAATTATCCAAGACTGGGGCCAGTACTGGACATTAAGAGCAATAGCTTATCAAATATCGTCTTCTTCTTATGCGTAGTTTAATCACGCAACCAGTGTATCTGATTTGTCTGTTCGTTATGTGTCATATAAAGATCCAGGCACTGGGCAATGGACAAATTGGCAAAGAGTTTATTAAAGAAGGAGGAAAAAATAATATAAAACAACCAAAACCGATGGCTGAAATAATAACCATCGGTCTTTTTTTAAAATTAAGAAGATTAATTTGAAATCAAATCCATCCTTTTCTTTTAAAACATCCAAACATTCCTAATATTCCAATAGTCATTATAACCATAATTATCCAAAATCCGCCTTCTGTTTCCACAAAAGGCATCCCTTTAATCGTGTTCATTCCAAATATAGCGGCAAGAAGCGTTAAAGGGAACATGATCACGGAAAAGATCGTTAAGGTTTTCATTATATCTCCCATTCTGTAGGAAAGCATTGAGTCATTTGTGTATTCTAAAGCTTCGACCATTTCTTTTTGATTTTCAATAGTATTCCAGATATCCACAGTGGATTGGATAAGATTACAGTAATCAGCAGTATGCTCTTTTTTAACATATTTATTATGGTTATTGCTTAATTTTTTTAAAAGATTTCTATGCGATTGCATTGTTCTTCTAAAATTAACAATATTATGTTTAATTATTAAAATATCATCAATGCTTTCTCGCTGGTTTCCTGAAAAGATTTTTTCTTCTACTTTTGAAATTTCTATATTTAGATAATCTAAAGTCGCAAAGCATTGATTAAGGGAGCGATCTAATATTTTATGGAGCAGAAAAATTGGATCCTTTCCTAAATAAAATTTTAAGCTAGCTTTGTCTTTCTTGCATAATTTAAAAAGCGAAACAAGCTCTTTTAAATTAGAATCATGAATAGTTATCAAATAATTTTTGCTAACAAAACAATCTATTTCTGAAACTATAATTTCTTGTTTTTCTTTGTCTAAAACAGGAAAACGTAGAATTATAAAAAGATATTTTGGATATTTTTCAATTTGCGTTCTTTGAGAATAAGTGTGCGCAAAAGAAGCGCTTAAATTTTTTAGATTAAAGTTAAAATTTTTTTTCAAATATTCTATTTCTTTCTTTTTGGCATTAGAAACATTTATCCAGCGCTGATTTTTTTTATCCTGAGTTTTATTTGTTAAAATTTCTATTGGCATATTTTTAAATTTAGTTATTAAGATGCGTGATTTTTATTATAAACATTTTATTATCAGCTAAAGCGTAGATCTTCTTTTCTTTTTCATCAATAATAAAATCATTTAGGTTATTAAATTTGTCAGAATAATATTGGATAATTAATTTTCCGTCTTTATCTATCACAGTAATTTTTTTGCCTCCAGCATCTAAAATATAAAGATATAAAGAGCTTGAATCAGTCCAGATTTTTTTAGGATCAGTTAATATTTTGTTAGCATTGCTAAAAGCAAAATTTTGTTTCTCTCCTTTAAATAGTTTAAAAATATCGCCGTCAGAATTTAACACAAAAATTGATCCGTCAATAGCCATACTGACGGCATTGTTCAGATCAATGCTTCCTTTCAGCCATTCTTTTCCAGTTGAAAAATTATCGCCAACAGGCGTGTGTTTTTGAATTTGATTATTTAAAATGTCCAAAGTATATAATTTATTGTTGTATGCTTCTACAGATGATATATCAACAGCGCTTTGCAAAAATTTAACATCTATTGGATGAAATTTATTATCCCTTTTTTGCAATTTTGAAAAACTGTTTTTTTGATGAAGAATAATAAAATTTTCATCAGTTTTTATAATTGATTTCGCGATTGGCAATGATAATTGCTGGCAGTCAATTTTTTCAACTGATTTATTTTGCAAATTAAGCTGGAAAATATCATTATCTTCTGTAATGGAATAAATTATATTGCCTTCTTTAATAATTTTTGTTGTTAATTTTTTGTTTAATTTTGAATAATCAGCTATTTTTTCTGGATCAGTTATTTCAAAGATTAATTTAGCTTCAAATTCCATTTTTTTTATTTCTTGTTCAATCTTTGATAATTTTTCTTTTTCTTTTTCTGATTCTTGAGGCAATTGTTTTATCAGATTTTCTAATGTTAATAAAATAGCTGTTGACTTGCTTTGGCTGTTGAACATTAAACTTGCTTCAAGATCATTTTTTTTGCTTTCAATTTGCGATAATAATTCCTGATACTCTTGTTCTTTCTCCTTTGTCACATTTTTTTGTTTTATATTGATTGTATTTTGCGCAAAAAGAACTGCAAAAATTATGGCTGCAATTAGCAATAATTTTCTAAAAGTTGACAATGATTTTAAATATTTTGGAAGCTTGAAAAGTTTTATAAAAATTTTTCCTGTTGCGACAAATTTTATCACAGAAAATAATTTTACAATCGGTAATGTTATTATACTGAATATTTTAGAAAAAGTTTGTTTTTTGTTAATAATTTCTTCTTTTTTAGCTTCAGACAAAACAGTAAAATCGTTTTTTGCTTCTCTTACTTCATATTTTTCTTCTCTAGGAGTTTCTTTACTTGCTGTTTCTTCTTTAATTATTTTCGGCGATTCTTCTTCTTTTTCTTCTTTTTCTTCTGAGATTTTTTCTTCAATCCTGTTTGTTTCTGGGATTATTGAAAAAGTTTCGTTGTTTTTTTCAGTTTTGATTGCTATTCCGCAGAAAATTTCTTTTTCATCAATTTCCATGAGAAGATTTTTGATTTCTAGCGCAATATTATTTGCATTGCTATTTTTAGCAATATTCATTATTTTATCAAGAGAAATATAGTCTAAAGTGTTTTCAGCGCAAAATATTATTGAATTATTTTCCTTTGTTTGACCGCTTATCATATTTGAAAATATTTTTGCTGAATCTGAATTTTCATCAACTGCTTCTTGTATCCGAGCTATATTGTATTCGTTATCTTTTGTTTTATAAATTAAAAGCGGGGCAATATTTCCAATTTGCGCGAAGTATAAGTTGTATTTTTCGTTTATTTTGTCAAAATATATAATTCCGATTAAAAAATTTGTTTTTTTTGTATTTAATAACAATCTGTTTTTTCTTAAAAATTGCTGTAATTCAATGTTGAAATTATATAAAAAATTTTCAAAAATGTTTTCTTCTTTTAATCTAGTTGTCCGTTCTTTTCTGTAATCATAATATTTTTTTATTTCTTGAGTTAGGAAATCTAAAGTTTCTCTGTTTTTTTGCGTTTTTTCGCATTTTAAGACGGCAAAAATTTTTATTTTTGGGTCAGGATCAATAATTATATCTTTTGGGATAATAACATCGCAAATATCTTTTGCGTCTGGATGGGCTATTAAAAATTTTTCTATTTTCAACATAAATTTATTTTCAGCAGATTTATTTGTTATTATTATACTATATTTGGATTAGATAGTAAATTCTTTTTTGTTGTGGATAAATAAGGGTTGACGGTAAAATAGGGGTGGAGTATAATAGTAATCAAATGGAGAAAAGTGGGGATAAGTGGGGATAAATTAGAAAAATTGTGGATAACTTTTGAACATTAAAAATTCAATTAAACTTACTGCATAATAATTTTTAAAAAATAAATAAGATTATTAAGCAGTGGGTTAAAATTCTTTTCAAAAAAAAGGAGATTATCATGAAAAAAATGAGAAGGATCTGGGCAAGTATTATTCTCGTAAAATGGTGTATGAATTGTAATAGATTATACGGTTTCAAGATTTGGAAAATTGTTGAAATCGTATGTCAAAGTGATAATCCGATGTGTCGATTTTTTATTTTAATTGGCGTGGTAAAAAGTGGAGGCTTTTGCCCTCATTGCATGGAGCAAAGAAGGCAAGAAAAGAAAAAAAAGGAGGCGCTAAAATGCGTTTTCTAAATAAAACCCACTTGGGAGCGAGTAAAAAAATACTTTCTCCCTCCCTCACAGGAGAGGTCTTAAGGCCGATTTGATAAGTTAATTAGGTAATTTGTTTAAAGTTTGATGTAATAGTTTAAAACAAAAAGCAAAGTTTATTTTATAACATTAATTTTTAATTTTTTACTTTTAGTTTAACTGGTAGAGGTATGTTTATTGGAGAATATAAGCACAATATTGATGATAAAGCTAGGTTGGCAATACCAACTAAATTTCGCGCTGAATTGAAAAATGGCGCTGTTGTAACGCGCGGATTGGATAATTGCTTATTTTTATACACAAAAGAAGAATGGAAAAAATTAGCTGATAAATTATCAGCTTTGCCTTTTTCACAAGCTAATAGCCGAGCTTTTGCCCGTTTAATGCTGGCTGGAGCTATGGATGTTAAAATTGACAAACAAGGAAGAATAATTTTGCCAGATTACTTGCGCGTGTTTTCTAAAATTAAAAAGAAAGTCGTAATTGCTGGACTTTACAGCCGTTTGGAAATTTGGGATGAAGAGCTTTGGGAAAGTTATAAAAATAAGACTGAAAAAGACAGCTCTAAAATCGCGGAAGAGTTAGGAGAATTAGGAGTTTAGATTTTTAAAAACTAAAATTAGATGAAGACTTTACATAAACCAGTTTTGTTAAAAGAAGTAGTAGAATATCTGAATCCGCAAGCAGGGCAGAATTTTATAGATTGCACTTTAGGCGGAGCAGGACATGCTCAAGCTATTTTAGAAAAAATTTTGCCAGAAGGAAAATTGTTAGCTGTTGATTTAGATGAAAAAGCAATTAAGAATTATGAATCAAGAATTAAGAATTATGAATTTAGAAAAAATTTAATTTTAGTTAATGATAATTTTGTAAATTTAAAAAAGATTGTTGAAAAATATAAATTTAATCAGGTAAACGGAATAATAGCAGACTTTGGTTTCTCGTCTGACCAGATAAAAGATGAAGCACGCGGGTTTAGTTTTTTAAAGGATAGCAGGTTAGATATGCGATATGATATTCAACAGGAATTAACTGCTGAAAAAATTGTTAATAATTATAGCAGAGAAGAGTTAGGAAGTATTTTTAAAGAATATGGAGAAGAGCCGTTATCTGAGAAAATCGCTGATATTATAGTAAAAGAAAGAAAAAATAAAAAAATCAAAACAACAGCGCAATTAGCTGATATTGTTCAAAAAGTTAAAAAAAGACGCGGAAAGATTCATCCCGCAACGCAGGTTTTTCAAGCTTTAAGAATTGAAATAAATAATGAATTGCAAAATATTGAAGAATTTTTACCTCAAGCCGTTAAAGCGCTTGTGAAAGGCGGAAGATTGGCTGTAATTACTTTTCATTCTTTAGAAGATAAAATAGTTAAAAAATTTTTTAGAAAAAATGCTGTAAATATCCATGCTTGTCGTGATCAGAAGGGAGCGGAAGCAGAAAAATCTGCTTTCGCTCTCAAGGAGGGTTTAGAGATTAAAATAATTAATAAAAGAGTAATTAAGCCAAAATGGGACGAGATTAAGAAAAACAGAAAAGCCCGCAGCGCTAAATTACGAGTAATTGAAAAAGTTTAAATATGCCTAAGGTTTTGAGAACAAGAAAAGTAAAAATAGCAAAATTAAGAAAAAGACGCAAAAAAAACAAAAGTTTTTTGTTTCTAAGAGTAGTTATTGTTTTGATGTTTTTAGGGGTTGGGGTTTTTAATTTATTGCAAATAAATTATAAATTAATTTCTGCTTATGAGGCTGACGATTTAAAAAATAGAATAGAAAAATTAGAAAATGAAAAAGAAGTAATGGAGCTAAAAGCTTCAAAATTGCAGTCTTTGGCAAGTATTTATGAACGATTAGACAGCGCTAAAATGGAAGCAATTGAAAAAATAGAATATTTAAAGCAAAAAGAAGAAATGGCAATGGCAAGATAAACAAGATAAATATGTTTAGATTTAGCGCAGTAAACGCGAAAACAGAAAAGAATAATCGTGTCAATTTTATTTTAACGATTATTTTTTTGTTTAATTTTCTTATTGTTTTGAAATTGTTTAATTTGCAGATTATAAACGGAAAATTTTTTGTTGAAGCTTCAAGCAATCAGCATAGCATTTACCAAAAAATAACGCCGAAAAGAGGAAAGATTTTTTTAAGAAATACTAATAATGAGCTATATCCTGTTGCTATGAATTATGAATTAGCTTTAATATATTCAAATTCAAAAATAATAATTGACGCAGAAAAAACAGCTGAAAATTTGACAAAAATATTAAAGCCATTATGGTTAAAAGAATTTGAAGAAAACATAAATAAAGAAGAAAATAATGAAGAAAATCCGCCAGTAGGCGAAGATGAAGAAATTATTAAAGAAATAAAAGATGAATTTGTTCAGAAAAAATACGATGGATTAAAGAAAAAGCTAGAAAATAAAAATGATCCTTATGAAATTTTAGCTAAAAAAGTTCCAGATAAGGAATTAAATGAAATTCTTGATTTGAAAGAACAAGGCATAGGTTATGTTAAAGAAAATTATCGTTATTATCCCGAAGCAGAAATATTGGGGCATATTACAGGATTTGTTGGGTATGAGGAAAGTGAACAAAAAGGACAATACGGTGTTGAAGGATATTTTGATGATTTACTTCGCGGAAATCAAGGGTCAGTGTTTTCAAAAAAAGACGCTTTTGGATATTTAATTTCAACTAGAGAATCAAAAATTATTCCAGCGCAAGACGGTTCAGACATAGTTTTAACAATTGATATGGCAATTCAGTTCAAGGTTTGCGATGAGCTGAAAAAAGCTGTTGAAAAACATTCAGCTGATAAAGCAATGGCGATTGTTATAAATCCGCATACAGGCGCTATAATCGCTATGTGCGGAGTTCCTGGCTACGATCCAAACTTTTATTATAAAGAAAAAGATTTAAGTGTTTTTAATAATCCTATTATATTTGATCAATATGAGCCAGGATCTATTTTTAAAGCAATGACAATGTCAGCAGGATTAGATAGTGGAAAGGTTTCGCCAAATACTGTTTATAATGATACAGGATGCGTAAAAATTGGTGTTGAAAAAATTTGCAATTCTGATTTAAAAGCTTATCAGAATCAGACAATGACAAATGTTTTAGAAAAATCGCTAAACACGGGAGTAATTTTTGTATTAAATCAGGTAGGTAATGAAATGTTAAAAGAATATGTTGAGAATTTTGGGTTTGGAAAGCCAACGGGAATAGAATTAAAGCCAGAGTCAATCGGGAATATAAAATCTTTAAACAAGAAAAAAGAAATTTATTGGGCAACAGCTTCTTTTGGGCAAGGAATTTCCGTAACGCCGTTACAAATGGTAAATGCTTTTTCTGTTATCGCTAACAACGGAAAATTAATGAAGCCGTATATAGTTGAAAAGATAATAGACAGTAACGGCATTGAGCAGAAAACAATGCCTGAAGAAATTAGAAAAGTGGTTTCCAGCAGAACAGCTGTGTTGCTTTCAGGAATGTTGGCTTCAACAGTTAAAAAAGGGCATGGGAAAAGCGCTGGCGTTGATGGATATTATGTTGCTGGAAAAACAGGAACAGCCCAGGTGCCAAAAGAAGAAGGGGGAGGGTATGAAGAAGACAAAACAATTGGGTCGTTTGTTGGGTTCGCGCCCGCTGATAATCCTTGTTTCACAATGTTAGTCAGAGTTGATAATCCAAAAGATGTTATTTGGGCTGAAAGTTCAGCGGCTCCGTTGTTTGGAAAAATAGCCAAATTTATTTTAAATTATTATCAAATAGAACCGGAGTACTAAAACAATTTTCAATTATCAATTTTCAATTTTTAATCAATTTTCAATGATCAATTTTTAAATAATAAATAAAAAATAATAATTTAAAAATCCTCCATCCTCCTTTACTAAAGGAGGATTAATAAAAGAGATTAAATATGATTTCCAAATCAAATTTATGAAAAAAATAATACAATATATTTTAAAAATTTTATCAAAAAAGATACTTGATAAATATAAACCAGAGATTATTGGAATTACAGGAAGCGTTGGAAAAACTTCAACAAAAGACGCTGTTAAAAGAATTTTAGAAAAAGATTATAAAGTAAGGGCTAATATTAAAAATTATAATAATGAGATTGGCGTTCCCCTCACAATTATTGGCGAAAAAAGCCCGTCAAAATCAATATTTGGCTGGTTGAATATTATAAGCAAGGGGATAAAATTGATTTTAACAACAGACAAAAATTATCCTAAAATTTTGATTTTAGAAATGGGAGCTGATAAAATAGGCGACATAGAATATTTAGTTAGTTTTGTTCGTTGTAATATTGCAATAGTAACTAATATTTCAGAATCGCATTTAGAATTTTTTCATACTGTGCAAAAAATAGAAAAAGAAAAGCGTAAAATTGTTGAAAATTTAAAGCATGAAAATTTCGCGATTCTTAATATGGATTTAGATTTAACGCGAAATATGAAAAATAAAACAAAAGCAAAAGTTATAACTTTTGGCTTTGGAAAAGGCGCTGATGTGCGCGCTACTGATGCTGTTATTAGTTATTATAATAAAAAACCAAATGGAGTATCTTTTAAGCTTATATGCAACGGAAATGTTGTTCCAATTTTTATGCCAAAAATTTTGGGATTTTCGCAGATTTACAGCGCTTTAGCGGCTGTCGCTGTTGGAACTATTTATAAAATAAATTTATTAGGCATTGCTAAAAGTTTGGAAAAGTTCGCTCCTCCAAAAGGAAGAATGAGCTTAATTAAAGGCGTTAAGCAGACATCAATAATAGATGATACTTATAATTCATCGCCTTTAGCCGTTAAATCAGCTTTAGAAATAATGCAAGAAATAAAATTGCCAGATGGCGCGAAAAAGATAGCTGTTTTAGGTGATATGTTGGAATTAGGCAACCGCTCTCAGGATTACCACAAAAAAACAGGAGAAAAAGTTGTTAAAAATGGGATTGATATTCTTATTACTAAGGGCGAGGCAGCGCGAAATATCGCGAAAGGCGCTATCGCGTCTGGAATGGACAAGAACAGAGTTTTTTCTTTTTCGCGGAACAGAGAAGCAGGGAGATTTTTGCAAGATAAAATTTCTAAAAATGATTTGATTTTGCTTAAGGGGTCTCAAGGAATGAGAATGGAAAAGATTGTTAAAGAAATTATGGCTTATCCTTTAAAAGCGAATGAGTTGCTGGCAAGGCAAGGAAAGGAGTGGCTATGATTTCTATTATTATTCCAGTTTATAATCACGCGAAAGAATTGGGACTTTGCTTGGATTCTGTTTTACGCCAAGATTTTATTGATTTAGAGGTTATTATTGTTGACGATGGATCGCAGGACAGTTTGCAAAAAGTTTTAGAAGAACAAAAGGAAAAATTTAATAAACGAGATTTAAGGCTAAAAATTATTCATCAGGATAATAAAGGGGCCAATTCCGCGCGCAATCGCGGTTTTTTAGAATCATCAGGCAATTATATTATTTTTTTTGACGCTGATATTGTGATGAAGCCGATTATGCTTAAAAAAATGAGAAACGCACTAAAAGTTAATTCCGAAGCTTCATATGCTTATTCTTCTTTTAAATTCGGCTTTAAAATTTTTAAGCTTTGGGAATTTGATTCAAAAAAATTACAGCAGATGCCATATATTCACACATCATCTTTAATCAGGCGTTCTGATTTTTCAAATTTTGACGAAAGTATTAAAAAATTGCAGGATTGGGATCTTTGGCTTACAATGTTGGAAAATGGGCACAAAGGAGTTTGGATTCCGGAAATTTTATTTAAAGTTAAGCCACGCAAAATAGGAATGTCTTTTTGGCTACCAAGTTTTTTTTATAAGATTCCTTGGCAAAAATTTGGGATTAGTTTTAATAAAGTCAGACAATACGAAAACGCGGTTAAGATAATTAAAGAAAAACATAAGATTTTGTGATTTTATTGACAGTAGCATAGGAAGTGCTATACTTTAAATTATAAAAATGCTTTTAGTATTTTTGTTTTTTTGTATTTAATTTAATAAATTTAATAAAATTAAAAATATGGAAAATATTAGAAAATTAAGAGAAATTACAGGCGCTGGAATTGTTGATTGCAAGAAAGCCTTAGATGAAGCAAATGGAGATATTAATAAAGCAGTGGAAATTATGAGAAAAAAAGGCGGAGCAAAAGCAGCAAAAAAAGCTGGAAGAGAAACAAACGAAGGATTGATTGATATTGTTGTTTCTAATGATAATAAAAAATGTTCAATTGTTAAAGTTTTATGCGAAACAGATTTTGTGGCGCGAAATCAGGATTTTAAAAATTTTGTAAAAGATACGGTAAGCGCTGGATTAGAAAATTCATCAGAAGAATATTTTAACAGCAAAAAAGAAGCAATGGTTTTGAAAATTGGCGAGAATTTGACTTTTGGAAAAGGCGAGCAACTAACAGGCGAATATATTGTTTTTTATGTTCATTCTAATAATAAAGCCGGGAGCGCTGTTGTTTTTAACAAAAAAGCAGATGAAACTTTGGCAGCAAACATTGCCATGCAGGTTGTGGCAATGTCGCCTAATTATGTAGCGCCTGAGGATGTTCCAATAGAAGAGCAAGAAAAAGAAAAAGAAATTTATCGCGAACAGCTTAAAAAAGAAGGCAAGCCAGAGCAGATAATTGATAAAATTTTAATAGGAAAAATAAATAAATATTTTGCGGAAGTTTGTCTTTTAAGGCAGATTTTTATTAAAGACGATAAAAAAAGCATTGAGCAGATTATGAAAGAAACTGATCCTGAATTAAAAATAATAAAATTTATAAAATATTCACTTTAGACAAAAAAAGGGGGAATAGTGGCTCATTTCAATTTGTGTTATGAAATTATTTGTTGTTGTTGCGGAAGTAAAAAATTAACAGAAATTAGAAAGGAAAGACGTTGCGCCAGCGGAGCTATCAGTAGAAATTTTAGGTGCAAAGAATGTGGAAGAACAATAAACACGTATTTGCAAGTATGTGAGTTAATGATAACAGATTTTCTAGAAAAAAATAAAAAAGGAGAAGAGTAATGACAAAGTTTAGTTTTAATTTTGAAATTGTTTGCAATGATTGCGTTGATAGCGAGCTTAAAGAGATAGAAAATTTTTATGAAATAGAGAATCCCTATATGATATGCCATAAGATTGTAAAAAAATTTAGATGTGAAAACTGCATGAATATTTTTTATGTTTTTATTGATACAATTTCTACGCGTTTTTCACTAAAGCCAGTAAAACAAAAGTAAAAAATGTAGGCTGGAAATGGGGGAATAAAAAATTCCCCTAATTAAAAAATTATTAAATAATATATTTTCGGATTAGTGTTATATTTTTATATGAAAACTAAATACAAACGAGTTTTAATAAAAATTTCAGGAGAAATGTTCGCCAGTAAAAAAGGTTTTGGAATTGATTTTCAAAAAGTAAAAGAAATAGCCAAAGAGATTAAAAAAGTTTATGATGAAAATATCCAGATTGCCATTGTTGTCGGCGGGGGAAATATTTTTAGAGGGCGTTTTGTAAGAGATAAGGAAATAGAAAAAGCAACAGCAGATTATATGGGGATGATTTCCACAATGCTTAATTCATTGGCATTGCAAAGCATTTTAGAACAGGAAGAGAAAATTAGCACAAGAGTTTTGTCAGCTATCAGCATGACGCAGGTGGCTGAGCCGTATATTCGCAGGCGCGGAATAAGGCATTTGGAAAGAAATAGAATAGTGATTTTAGCTTGCGGATCTGGAAATCCATATTTTACGACTGATACCGCGGCTGTGTTAAGAGCTTTAGAACTTGATTGCGAAATAATTTTGAAAACAACAAAAGTTGACGGAGTTTATTCTTCTGATCCAATAAAAAACAAAAAAGCTAAAAAATATGATGAATTAAGATTTAGGCAGGCGCTTATTGAAAATATTGAAGTGATGGATTCTACGGCGTTCGCGCTTTGTATGAATAACAACCTTCCTATTAAAATTTTTAAATTTAGCAAAGGAAGCTTAAAAAAATCGATAAGCAATGAAAAAATAGGTACACTTGTTTATTAATCTGTATTATGCAAATAATTAAACTGCAATTTTACCCTTGGGATAATCAATTATGCGAATTTAACTCTGGCAGTTACGATGTTAAGGTTGGAGATAAAATAATAGCAAAATCAGATTTAGGAATGGAAATTGGAATAGTTAAAAGCGTTAAAGAAGCAGATATTGATATTGAAAAATTAGACAAAATGAAAGTTATTTCCAGAATAGCTTCTGTCGCTGATTTGAAAAAGGCAAATGAAAAAGAAAGAAACAAAAAAGAAGCGAAAAAATATTGCAAGGAAAAAATCAAGGAAAACAATTTGCAAATGAAAGTAATTGACGCGCATTTTGCTTTTGATAGAAGTTGCATTATTTTTGTTTTTATTGCCGCTGGAAGGGTTGATTTTCGCGAATTAGTAAAGCAATTAACAAGGCATTTTCAAAAATCAGTCAGAATGCAACAGATAGGAATCAGAGATGAAGCAAAAATAATGGGAGATTTGGGAGTTTGCGGAAAAGAATTATGTTGCAGAAAAATTATTAAAAATTTTGTTAATGTTCGTTCGGATTTGGTAAAATTGCAGCAATTAGAAAATAAATCATCTGATAGATTGTCAGGAATATGCGGACGTTTGATGTGTTGTTTAACTTATGAAAAAGAAGCCTACCAAGAACTTTCAAGAGGTTTGCCTGAGATAGGAGCGACAGTAAAATATAAAAACAAAAAAGTTCAAGTTGTAGCTAGGCAAATTTTAAAAAGAACAATATCAATTAAAGAAAAGGACGGAGTTATTACTAAAGTTGAAGTTGATAAAATAAAAAAATAATTAAACATTAAAAATTATCAATTACGAATTACGAATCAAGTATTGAAAAATTAAATTAAATTAAAAATTGATTCAAAATTTAAAATTTTATATATATTCCCGGGTAGCGCAGCGGTAGCGCAGTTGGCTGTTAACCAATTGGTCGTCGGTTCGAATCCGACCCCGGGAGCAGATAATCTCGGTGAGACTGACCAAATAGCATCCTGCGGACAAATATACGTTTTGGCTAGTAAAAATCGCCTTTTTTGGGCGATTTTTGTTTTTGATTAATTTTTTTTGCTTGCTTAATTTTATTCGGACGGAGGTCGGGCACAGAACCGCAAAAAGCTAAAAATACGATTTGATTTTTTGTTATAATAAAAGTATACTTAATTCAAGGGTTAAATTAAATTTATTTTAATTTTTTTATATGGTAAAAAACGAAAAAAATGTAAATACAGCAAAAGAACAAGAACGCGCTGAATTGCATCGCGCTATTTGGCAGATTGCCAATGATTTGTGAGGCAGTGTTGATTGTTGGGATTTCAAGCATTATGTCCTCGGAATACTGTTTTATCGTTTTATTAGTGAAAATCTTACAAATTATATTAATGATGATGAACGACGAATTTCCGGAAAGGAACAATTTGATTACGCAAAGATGAACGATAAAGAAGCGGAATTTGGTAGAAAAGAAACTATTATAAATAAAGG
>JAYEJU010000024.1:0-31498 GCA_034660655.1 Patescibacteria group bacterium
AATTGACAGCATTTCCTTAAACCCCGATACAGTAATCAAAACCACAATGGAAATTTTAAAACAAGAAAAAAATATTACCAAAAAATAAATTCAGCTAAATAGTAACACAATAAATTTATTTTTAAAGCTATCTAAAAAAATATTAATTTTATTAAAAAATATATTACAATAAAAAATAATCTTTTAAAAACATTTAATATATCTCTAATTACATTGTCTCCTTTTATTTTTATATCTTATATAATAGCTTATTGGTTTTCACCAAGCAGAATTCTGATGGTGGCTTATTCTATAAGCTATTTTTTATTTTTGTTTTTTTATTCTTTTTTATATTCACAAACAAACAGGATACACAATTTTTCAATCAAATACACAATTATATTTAACAGTCTTATTGGAATTTGTTTTGTGGCTGATACTATTTTTGCTCATTTAAGGAAAAGCGATATGTATTTTTATTTAATAGTTATATTTTCTATATCTATTCAACTTATTATAGCCTCTTGCAACAAATATAAAAAAGATGCCCAACATTAGCTGTTGGGCAAATTAAATTTTTTTAATACAAATAAAAAAAACACAAAATTTTGTGTTTCTATTTTTTTTATTGATTTTTTTGTTAAATATGATATTCTGTTGATAGAAATTGAATAACAATTTAGTAATTTAACTTTCGGGCTTTTTGTTTGGAATATGGTTTAAATTACGGAGATTTATGAAGCTTGACAGTTATATCCGATAAGCTATAATATAAATAAGACAACAATGAAAGTAATTTATTATCATAATTTAAATTTACGGATTTCTCCGGTTAAACAATTTTTGTTTAAATATAATTTAAAACCAAACGATACTGAAAAACGAAAAAATCATAAGATTAAGACACTTGCTTTTATTGACCAAACAATACAATTTATATCCGAAAATAAAGCAAAACCGATACCGCCTATCGCCAAAACAATTAGAGGATACAAATTTCACGAGATAAGAGTTAAAGACGGCAGTAGCTTGATTAGAATTTTTTATTTTTGTTATCATCAGGAAAAATTGGTTTTGTTAAACGCCTTTGAAAAACCTGATTTGTATGAAAAAGGATTAAAGAAAAAAATAGATAAAAAAAATTATTAAAATATTAGAACAGACAAAGGAATATTATCAGGATTTTATTAAGAACCAAAATTATGAAGAATATAAATAAAAGCAAACCAAAATATGATGCTATGGCAAAAGCCAGAAAACATCCTCTTTTTAAAAAATACTCCCAAGAAGCAAAGGCGAGGATTTTGCTGGCGGCTGAAATATATGATGCCAGAACTAAAAAAGGATTAAGCCAGCAGAAATTGGCTCAAAATATAAAAACCACCCAAAAGGAAATTTCCAAAATTGAAAACGGACAGATTAATGTCGGCGTGGATTTGGTTTATGAAATAGCCAAAAATTTGGATCTCAAATTTCGGATCGGAAAAACGCGGTTGTTATAAGAAATGAGCGACAGAAATATAAAACAGTATGGTAATATGTATTACCATACTGTTTTTTTGATTCTGTTTTTTTTATTGACTTCTTTGTCTAATATGATATTCTATTAATAAAAAATGAAAAACAATTTATTAACCTAACCTTCGGGCTTTTTGTCTGAAGTATGGTTAAAATCTATTCATATAAAAACAATTATTTGATTTTTATTATTTGTAGCGATTAAAATTATTAAAAAATATAAAATATGCGAGCGGTTATCCAAAATGATGAAAGAAAAAATTTATTTCAAGTTAAATCTGTTTTGAATAAACAAATAAAAACAACTCAAAATTATTGGGAAAAAATTACGGTTGTTAAGCATCCGTCAATTAAAGGCAAAGAAAAAGAAGCGCAAAAAACATTAAAATTACCAGATATAATAAGGGTTAGTAATTCAGATAAAAATATTTTTCTTTATTATAAAAAATATTGTAAAAATTATTTATGCGTTGTTGTAAAACATAAAAATGGAGATGGTTTTATTATAACGGTTTATATAACTAATAAAATTAAAGAAGGAGAACAAATATGGAAAAAACAAAAGAACAAAAATTAAAATCAATTAAAGTTTATTATGATTCATTCGGCAATACATTGAATGTTTGGTTTGAGGATCCTAAAAAAGAATTTATTTCTGAAGAAACAGGAGACGAGGTTATTTTAAATAAAGATAAAAAAGGCAAAGTAATCGGATTTGAGAAGTTGAATTTTTTTAAGCATGGGGGCGCTTCTGTTAAATCATTGCCTGTTGAGGTGTTTTTACAGTAATTGTTAAAATAAAATTTAGTAACCTAAACTTCGGGCTTTTTGTTTGAAGCATGGTTTTAAATCCACTCGTGTAGAAACGGTCTTCTGATCGGTACTATGCGAGTGTTCTTTGTCTGAAAGAGCATTGGGCAATCCGACTTGCCCGCCGGACAGGCAGGAAGGGTTGCCGTCGACTGGAGACCTTTTTTGTAAAAATATATTTTTATGGAAAATCTAAAAAAAGAATTTGAAAAAGATATATGGCAATCTTATCATAAAACAAAAAAAGCAGGATATAATCCAACTATATTTTTTCAGATGCTTCAAAAATATGGCGGAATTGAAACAGCAAAAAAATTATTAGCGCCTCAAAATTCTATTCAATATGGATTTAAAAAATTAGATAAGTTAAACATATTATATTTGTCAGTTGAAGCGTTGGTGCTGCAAGATAAATACAAAAAATTATTCACAGAGCAGGAATTGAAAATAGCAAAATGGAAAGTAGAAAATATAGGCAAAATAAGTTGATTTTAAATTTATAAAATTTATGTTTTTAAGGTATAAATTAGACAAAAATGGAAAAAAAATACCAGACGCTAAATGCCCAAAGTGCAATTCAGACGCCTTTAAAAATCCTTTTTTTGAGTTTACAGAAGCCTATGAATGTGGTACCTGTAATTGGTGCTGGTTTCCTGAAGATGATACTGGTTTTTATTCAAATGAAAAAGATGAAAAAAAATGTTCAAAAAATTGTAAAATTAGATCAGCTGTGCCATTGATTAAAGGAAACCATAAATGGGAATGGATGCCTTTTACCAAAGATGAATATAAAAGAATGAATGATAAATGATCCTAATTTTTTATAAGATATATATTTTAAATTTTTAAGAAGAATTAAAATGACTAAAAAAATCAAAAATTATTTAAAATCATTTTGGAAATATTATATTTTGCGCAAACCAAAATTTTATAAAATTAAAAAAAGCGAGATCAAAGAATATCAAAAATATTTTAATGAAATATTGAAAAAAATAGATATTTATAATACGACAGAGTGGTTGCAATTTCAAAGAGGGAATTTTAAAAAATATGATATTGATAGTAAAAAAATATTTGAAAAATTAGAAGAAATTAAAAAAAATAAAAAAATATCTTCGTTGTATTTACAAATGATGGTTGATCAATATATTTTTGCTGATGTCTGGATTAGGGAAAGAAATAAAGATAGTTGGGTGGAAATAATATTAAAAAGAAAATCTGATGATTTTTTTCCAGATCCTTGGTCAATTTATCATAATTTTTATATTCACGAATAATCATATGGCAATTTTAACAAAAGAAATAATTAAAGAAGCGGCTGAACAAGAAGGGATAGACCCATATAAAAAATCTTTTTCGCCAAAAGATTTAAGATTAGACGCTAATAAATTTGGCGCGTTTTCTGACTATTGCGATAATACAAAATTAAGCCAATATAACGAAATAGTGATTTTAACAGCTACTGAATTTAATAAAGGAAATCGTCCGACAAAATATTTATTGAAAAAATAAAAAAAATTTATGTTCAAAAAATTAAAACAAATTTTACCTTGCTCTATTTTTAAATTCCAGATCAATTATTCAAGATTTAATCCAAAAAATTATAATTGGAGAAAAGTTAAAGAATTTTTAAAAATATTTAATTTAGCGCTGTTTGCGGTTTTTATAATTATAATGATTTTTTACGATAGTTCTATTGAAGAGTCAAATGAAGAAATAGCATATAATGTTAGTGATAACATTATTAATCATTTAGATGAATATTATTTTACGCCTGAAGATAAAAAAAATAATTGTAATATTTCTGTAATTAAATTGCATGGCTATTTGATTACATATATTCAAAATGAAAATTTAGAATGTTCTTATGGAGAATGCCAACAAATTGCTGATGAAACATCTTCGGAAAATATAATTTCAGAAATTAAAAAAGCGGAAAAAGATAATAATATCAAAGCAATAATTTTAGAAATAGATTCGTGTGGCGGATATCCCGTAGCTGCCGAAGAAGTGGCAAACGCGTTGAAAAAAGCCAAAAAGCCGACAGTTGCATTGATTAGAGAATATGGAGATTCAGCGGCTTATTACGCGGCTACTGGAGCTGATATTATTTTTGCGTCTAAAAATTCTGATGTTGGAAGCATTGGAGTTACTATGTCTTATTTAGATAATGTTAAAAAAAATCAAAAAGACGGATTAACATACAATCAATTAAGTTCTGGCAAATATAAGGATGCGTTTGACCATAATAAAAGTTTAACAGCAGATGAAAAACAATTAATTATGCGGGATGTTAAAATTATTCATGAAAATTTTATAAAAGATGTTGCTGAAAATAGAAATTTAGATATAGAAAAAGTAAGAAAATTAGCAGACGGTTCGTCTATGCTTGGACAAATGGCTTTGGAAAATGGATTGATTGACAAAATCGGCGGAATAGATGAAGTTGAAGAATATTTAAAAGAGAAGATTAACAAGGATATAAAAATTTGCTGGTAGACAATAAAATTAATTGTTTTATAAATGATAATATTAGAAAAATAAGCGTTGGCGAAGTTGAATAGAATTAATAATTGTAGAAAAATAATAAAAAATTACCCTTTAATAAAACCGGGGTAATTTTTTTAAAGTAAAATTGTTATAAAATTTTAAATCCTTCGGGTTTATTTTTTTTGTGATATTTTGTGTGTAAAATTTGACTCGCCAATTTCTTGTCTTTTTTTAGCCAGCTCATTGCTTTTTTCGCTTCTTGATTTTTGTGCGCTTCCCTGATTTTTTTCTTTTTATCAATTTGATATAAACTTTCAGCTCTTTTTATTCTTTGCAATGGAGTTGTTGGAATCGGCTGACCGCCTCCGCCAATACATCCGCCTGGACACGCCATTATTTCTACATAATCATATTCACGCGGATTTTGTTTTAGTTCCTCTAATATTTTTTTAGCGTTTCCTAAACCATTAGAGACAGCAAGTTTTAAATTTCTGTTCCCTACTTTAACCTCGGCTTTTTTAATTCCTTGCTGGCCTCTTATTTGTTTAAAATTAATTGATTTTAATTTTTCTTTATTTAATAAAAACATTGCTGTTCGCAAAGCAGATTCCATAACTCCTCCGCTTGCTCCGTAAATCGCTCCGGCGCCTGAATGTTCACCAAGCGGATTGTCTGATTTTGTTGGTTTGATTTTTGTTAAATCTATTTTATGTTTATGAAGCAAATATCCCAACTCTCTTGTTGTTAAAACAGAATCAACTAACGGTCTATTATTTAGCCATAATTCTTTTCTTGATGATTCATATTTTTTTGCCGTGCAAGGCATAATTGAAACAACAACAATTTTTTTAGGGTCAACTTTTATTTTTTTCGCCCAATAAGTTTTTATTATCCCAGCTAAATGAATATGCGGAGAGCGCGATGTTGTCAAATTTGGAATAAACTCTGGATAGTAAAATTCAACAAATTTTACCCACGCTGGACAACAAGATGTGAACATTGGCAAAACAAAATTTTTATTTTTTAATCTTTCTGCCAGTTCTTCGGCTTCAACAATGGTTGTAACATCAGCTCCAAAATTTACATCAAAAACATAATCAAAGCCCAAGGCTCGCAAGCTGGAAATCAGCTGCCCTGTCATTATTTTGCCATACGGCAGATTAAACATTTCGCCAATTGAAGTTCTAATTGATGGAGCAATTTGAGCCACTAAAATTTTATTTTTTTTATTTTTTAAATCTTTTTCTATTTCATTATAATTCAATTGTTCTTGAATAGCTGTGACAGGACAATGAACAGCGCACTGCCCGCAATAAACACAATCATGCTTGCCATCATCAACCGGAACAACTTCAATTTTATGCCCCTTATTTTTTAATTTTAAAAATCCGACACCTTGCTGTTCGCAAATATCAACACAATTCCTGCAATCAATGCATTGACTTGAATCAAGCTCAACTGCATTGCCAAATTTATAAACTTTGCGATTTTTTTTCCTATCTTTAAAACGAGTAATTTTTAGATTATATTTTTTTGCATAGTTTAATAATTTGCAATTAAAATTCATTGGGCAAGTTCCGCATTTTTCAATGTGCTCAGAGAAAATAAGCTCTAAATTTATTTTTCGCGCTTTTGCCACTCGCGAAGATTCTGTTTTTATTTCCATACCTTCTTCAATTTTTGTTGAGCAAGAAGTCGGCAAATCTTTCCTTCCTTTTATTTCAACGACACAAACTCTGCAATTTGCTTTTACTTCTGTGTCTGGGTGAAAACAAAGATGTGGAATTTCAATCCCAGCTTTATAAGCTGTTTCTAAAATAGTATCTCCTTCTTGAGCTTTTATTTTTTTATTATTAATTTTAATATTTATTATTTTTGGCATAATAATATCATTCTGAACTTCTTGCCTACCGACAGGCAGGGATTCAGAATCTATATGATTATTTATAAAGCATTATTTTAATATTGCAGATTCTGGATAATTTTTTTACTGTCGTTCAAAAATTTTTCAGAATGACAAATAAAAAAATAAAATTTTATCTATATTTCATCATTTCCATTAAACTTAAAAACGCTGTTGGCGCTGAAGTTCCCAGTCCGCAAAGACTGGTTTCTTTCATAACTTCTAAAATATCTTTTAATAATTTCCAATCAATTTTTTTACTGTTTAAAATTTCTCTAATTCTGTAAAATCCTTCTCTGCAAGGAACGCACTTTCCGCAATTTTCATTTATGTAAAAATTTACCCATTTTTGCATCAACTTTATTAAATCTTGTTTCACGTTATAAACTATGATAGCTCCAGTTCCGCATACTGATTTATTCAGCTCTTTGCCAAAAACAATTTTTCCGCAGGCGCCTCCGCCTACCTGAACGAAAAAATCATATTCTGGATAATTTTTAGTTTTTTGTAAAATCTTTTTTACGCTCCAATCTATTGGCAATTCAAAAACGCCTTGTTTTTTAGCATCTTTGCTAATGCAATAAAATCTTGTTTTTTTATATTCTTGTTTCGCTATTTTACTAATGTAATAAAAAGTTTCAACATTATTTATCAATGTTGGCTTTCCCTTTAATCCTTTTTGCAAAGGATAAGGAGGCTTTATTTTTGGCTCGCGTCTCTGATGTTCCATTGATGAAATCAAAGTTGTTTCTTCACCGCATAAATATCCGCCTGTTTCTTTAAACAATTTTATTTTTTCTTTTTTAATTATTTTTTTTAATTTTAAACCAAATTTTAAATACAAATCTTTTCTTAAATAAATATAAGCTTGGCTGTTAGAAAAAAAGTCCAAAGCGATTTTAATTCCATTTATAATTTCTTCTGGAAAATTAGCAATAAGATATTCGTCTTTAAAAACATCTGGCTCGCCCTCTGACGCGTTGCAAATAATATACTTTTTATCCATTTTTTCATTCTTAAACATCTCCCATTTTTTTGCGGTAGAAAAATTAGCGCCGCCACGGCCTAAAAAATTTGCTTTTCTAATTCTGGTTATAATATCCATAAAAAAATGTTTAATAATTACATAATACCAAAAATATATACTATTGTAAAACAAAAAAAACGCCTTATAAAAACATTTTTAAAATAAAAATCAACAAATTTTTAAATATTATTTTTTCTTTTTAAAAAAAATAAAAACAAAACCTATAATGATAAAAATAATAATAAATAATAATAAAGCTTTATTATTATTTTCTTGTTCTTGTCTATTTTCGTTTTCAAAAATAATATCGTTGCTATTTGCTTGTTTTAATTTTAGCAAAGGCGAATCGCAATTTGAATTTACGCAATCTTTAACTATTTTTCGCAAATAATCATCTGAACTTTTATTATATCCAGCTAAAAAATTATTTTCAGTTAAAAAAAGCGGAATTCCTTCTTCTATATTATATGCTTGAGACATTGCTCTAAAAAATTTATAATTATCCTCATTTTTATTCACTTCATAAGACATTACTTTTAAATTTGGAAATTCTTGTTTTAATTCTTTAATAAACGATTTTGCCTGTTCACAATAAGTGCAACCATCTCCCCAAAAAAAATAAAGTTCAACTTCATTATTATCATTTTGCGAAGCCTTTATTGATGTAAAAAAACCTGTTAATAAAAACAGGAATATAAATAAAATAAAAATTTTCTTTTTCATAAAAAATTATTTCAAAATAATATTTTCATTTTTGCTTTCAATAATTTTTCCATTTTTTATAATCGCAACCTCTAAGGAATGCTTGCCTTTTCCAATACCGCTGCATTTTGAACAATAAGGAACTTTGACATTATAAATTATCTGATAAGGATTCCCTTTAATCTCTACTTGTCTTGATTTATTTATTTTAAACAATCCATTTTTTGCTTTTATCCCTTTTACTCTTAATCCAATATTTTCCCCAACAGCAAAATTATTAAAATCAATTTTTAATTTTATTGTGTCGCCGAAAGAATAGCTTTTCTTGTCAATTTTAAAATTAAAGCTTTGTTTATTACTATCACAAAAATCACCTTCGCAAGCAAATTTTTCATTAAAATTTAAACTATTTCCGATAATAAATTGTGTTAAAACAAAACAAATCAAAATCGCGAAAAACAAAAAAATAATCGCTCCATATAAATTTCCAAAAATTTTATAAAGTTTTTTCATATTCTTTTTTTTGTTTTTCATTTAATCTATCAATAATCAAAATCCCGTTCAGATGATCAATTTCGTGCTGTAAAATCCGAGCCATCAAATCTTTAGCTTCTATTCTGATTTTTTTTCCTGAATAACTGATGCCTGACGCAATTATTTTTTTGCTTCTGTTAATTTCAACTTCCAAGCCAGGCAAGCTAAGGCATCCTTCTTTATCTTTTTGTTTACGCCAAGATTTTTTTACTATTTTAGGATTGATAATCGCCAAATCTTCATTGCCGTCATTTGCTATAATTATCCTTTTGCTGACTCCGACTTGCGGAGCCGCCAACCCAGCGCCGTTATATTTCTGCATTGTTTCTGTCATATCTAAAATCAAATTTTTTATATTATCATCAACTTTTTCAACTTCTTTAGCTTCTTTCCTTAAAATAGAATCTGGATATTTTTTAATATTTAAAATCATAAAATTATTTTTTAGCGCATTTTTTTACAAACTCAATAAAAAGCGGATGTGGCGCAAGCGGACGGGATTTATATTCTGGATGAAATTGCGTTCCAATAAAAAATGGATGATCAGGCAATTCAATGGCTTCAACTAACTTGTTGTCTGGCGATGTTCCGCAAATAACCAATCCTGCTTTTTCAACCTGCTCCCTATATTTATTGTTAAATTCATAACGATGCCTATGCCGTTCAGAAATATTTTTTTCTTTATTATAAATATCATAAAGACGTGTTCCTTTTTTTACTTTGCACGGCCACGCGCCTAAACGAATAGTTCCGCCGTATTTTTTTTCTTTTACATATTTTTCTTGATCTGGCATAATATGAATTATCTGATATGGCGTTTTTGGATTAATTTCAGCTGAATCAGCGTCTTTTAAATTGCAAACATTTCTGGCAAATTCAATAACAGCCATCTGCATTCCATAACATAAGCCAAAATATGGAACTTTATTTTCCCTGCAATATTTTATTGCCTTTATTTTTCCTTCACTCCCGCGGGAGCCCCATCCTTGAGGGATTATTATTCCGTCCAATTTTTTTAAACATCGCGTTCCTTCGTCCTCCAACTGTTTTGTTGAAAGCCAAATGAATTCAGGCTTTATTTTGTTAAAAATAGCTCCATGCTTGACTGCTTCTATGACGGAAATATAAGAATCAGTTAAAATAAAATCGCCTGTGTTAAAATATTTTCCAACAATTCCTATCTTTATTTTTTGTTCAGCGCTTTTAGCTTTTTTAACCATATTTTTCCAATCTATCAAATCATGGTTGCGTTGTTTAATATTGAATTTTCTTAAAATCAAATCTCCTAAATTATCTTTTTCAAAATTAATAGGAACATCATAAATCAAATCTATGTCAGGAGCTGAAATTACATCTTCGCTTTTTATATTGCAAAAAATTGAAATCTTTTTCTTGCGAGGCTCATCTAACGGCCTTTTGCTCCTTGCAATAATAAAATCCGGCTGAATTCCTGAAGCATTTAATGTTCTTACGGCATGCTGGGTTGGCTTGGTTTTCATTTCTCCAATTTTGTCGGGAATCGGCAGATAACTTACCATAAAAAACAAAACACCATCCGTATTTTCCAAATGCATCATTCGCGCTGCTTCTAAAAAAAGCAAATTTTGATATTCGCCGACTGTTCCGCCAATTTCAACAATAGTAAAATCAGCGTTCGCGATTGAAGACGCTTTTTTAATACGGTTAATTACTTCTTCTGGAATATGCGGAACAACTTCAACGCACTTGCCTTTGTATTCTAAATTTCTTTCTCTCTCGATTACAGAAAGATAAACTCTTCCTGTTGTCATATAATTATCGCTCGGAATGTCTTGATTTAAAAAACGCTCATAATTGCCAATGTCCTGGTCTGTTTCATCACCATCGTTAGTCACAAAAACTTCTCCGTGTTCAATCGGATTCATTGTTCCAGCGTCAACATTTATATATGGATCAATTTTCACTGCTGTGGCTTTAAACCCTTTGCCTTGCAAAACCTTTCCAATAGAAGCTGAAGTAATACCTTTTCCAACTCCTGACATAACACCGCCAATAACAAAAATATATTTTCTCATAGATATATTTTTTTAAAATTACAAAATTATAGAATTGTAATTCCCGCGAAGGCGGGAATCCAGTATTTATTACACAAAATATAGATTCCCGCCTTCGCGGGAATGACAAATGGATTATTCTACTATTATTTTTATTCTCGCCTCTAATCCATGATTTAAAATAATAACGATGTCATATTCTCCCGTCTCTTTTATAATAACCATATTTATCTGCTCTTCTTTTATTTTAAACTTTTTTTTATTTAACAACTTAAAAACATCTTGTTTGCTTATTGCCGCATAAAGTTTTCCTTGTTCGTTAGTTTTTGCTTTGATTATAAATTCTTGCCCATCAAGTTTCTCAGCTATTTTTTCTGTTCTTAATAAATCCTTTTCTGCTTTTATAGCGTTTTTAAAATCCTGCTTTTTTATGTCTGATATTGTTTTTTCAGTGGCAACTTCAGCCAACTTTTTTGGCAACAAAAAATTTCTAAAATATCCGTCAGACACATTTTTTATTTCCCCCCTATCACCTACATTTTTTACATCTTGCAATAAAATAACTTTCATATTATTGTTATCTTAAAAAATTATTAAATCATATTAATCATAGCCTTAAAAATAAAAACCGCACTATGTTTGCTTCAATAATATATCTAAAAAAACTTAATGTCAATTTCATTTTCTTAATATTTCTAACGCTTTATCTAATTGTGTATCACGATCGTTGTTATAATCCTCGTCGGTTAATTCAATCTCAATATCCGGCTCAATCCCTTCCATATCTATTGCCCTTTCTTTTGGAGTGAGCCATTTTGCTATTGTTATTTTAATTTTTGATCCATCGCTCAAAGATCGCAAATCCTGGACAGAACCTTTGCCAAAAGTTTTTTCTCCAAGCAAAGTCGCTAAGTTATAATCCTGCAAAGCTCCTGCAATAATTTCTGATGCTGAAGCGCTACCTTCGTTAATTAAAACAATTGTCGGAATCCCAGCAAATTCGCCCCTGCCGTCTGACCTATGATACAATTTATTGGTTTCGCTGAATTTTTCCATCACGACAACATCGCCTTTCCTAATCCATTTCCCGGCAATATCAACGGCAACATCTAAAAATCCGCCTGGATTACCCCTTAAATCCAAAATGATTCCGCTGATATTTTTATTCAAATTTTCATTTGCCATTTTATTAAAAAGCTCTTCAGTATCGTAATTAAAATGAGAAATTTCTACATATAAAATATTATTATTTTTTATTTCCCATTTTACAGTATCAAAATGAATTTTATTTCTAATTATCTCTATGTCTATTTCGCTATCTTCTCCTTCACGAAAAACAGTTAACACAACTTTTGTCCCAGCGTCGCCTCTGATTAATGACACAGCTTCATTCAAAGTTAAATGCACTGCTTCCTTGCCGTCAATTTTATAAATTTTGTCTCCAGACTTTAAACCAGCTTTTTCAGCAGGACTGTCAGGCAACGGCGAAATAACTATTAACATCTTATTTTTTATCCCTATTTCAGCGCCAATTCCTTCAAACTCTGAAGAAAGTTCTCTTTCAAATTCTTTAGATATTTCAGGATCTAAAAAAATTGAATATGGATCACCTAGAGACGCCACTTCTCCAGCTAACGCACCGTAAAAAAGCTGTTCATTCGGAACAGGACCGTCAACATAATTATTTTGGATAATATCCCAAACTTCCCAAAAAAGATTAAAATCAATACTATTGCCTGAATTTTCTTTTAAAGCATTTTTGTTAATTATTACTTTGCCGTCTGTTATGGTTTTTCTAAAATCTTGTTCCTCCCCGACCGTTAATCCCAAAAGAAAAACAAATATTAATAAAAAAATAGCTAAACTTGCTTTTAAAAAATTTTTAAACATAATTTTTTATAACTTTACTTTATTTTAATTCTATCAGAATAATTTAAAAAATCAACAGGCGCTGATTTTAATTAAAAAATCCCGCTCAAACAACGGAATATAAAAAAATACACTTTTATATCAAAATACATTAAAATTTACAGCTTCTTAAAATAATATTCTAATATTCTGCAGAATGTTAGAATATTATTTTTGGCGTTTTAAAATTTTGACAACCCCTTTATTAGCGTCTACTTCCACTAAATCCCCGTCTTTCAAAACTTGGGTAGCGATTTTAGTTCCGATAATACAAGGTTTATTCATCTCGCGGGCGACTATGGCGGCGTGGCAAGTTATACCTCATTCATCAGTTATAAATCCTGCTGCTTTTTTTATTGGAATAATATAATCAGGTGTTGTCATCGTGGCAATTAAAAAATCATTTTTTTAATCTTATCACATTGTCTTGGTGAAAGCAAAATTTGGGAAAAACTCGAGCCGAGCAATTTTCCTTTTATCCCTTGTTATACGAGGGTGAACGAAACGAAGTGTAGTGAAAGCGCAACGCCCCCTTGAGTTTTACTCAATTTTTGTTTTTTCCAATTTATCCGCAAAGTGCTTAAACAAATCTCTAAACAATTCAGTTAAATGGGCAATAAAATTACTGCGGTCACTATCGTAATGCTGATTTTGAATATCCACTAATAATGCACCAACACAACGCTCGGCCATCATCATATTAAACTTTCTTTCAAAATCAGCATCCTGTATTACGACTGGTAGTTTTTTATATTCTTCAAGCCAATTTTGCAGATATTCAATTATTTGCTCGACGGTTATATTTTGGTCGCGCAAACTTTTAATGCCCGCCCAAAGGTGAAAAGTAGTATCGTAGAATTCTGGACGATAAGACCAAAACAAATTTGACATCAATACGTATTCTTTATCGGACAATTTAAAAATATCATCATAGGTGAAATGCCCATGCATGAATTCCATTTTTATTGATGGCAAATGTTTGCCAGCCAGAGAAAGAAATTTTTCCACGTTTTTAACTTCAGTTTCATCCAGACGTCCTTTGATTTGCGCAATTTTTGCCCAATGTGAAACACGCTGGGCGGTAAAGACTAAACTGCTTTGTTCGTTCGGCTCTCGTTCAATAAATGGATCGCGCAAACATTTCGCTCTGTATTCCTGATAGAGAGCGCAAAAATCTTTTATTTGTTCCTGCTTTGCAAAAGGTGGTTGATATATTTGTGGTGCGTCAACATATTCCAAAAGTAAGAAGCCATAGCCGTCTTTTTCATTCCACTTTGAGCCATCATATAATTTCGGCAATCTGATTTTTGCGCTCTCGTTCTGGTCGTTAAACCTGCTAATCATGTCAATCTCATCAACATCTGGCTGAAGTCCTTGGATTTTCAACACTGTTGGATTATCCTGCCAAACGCCTTTGTAAATCAAACTGCCGACTTTATCTTTATCATAAATCTGGCCACGAAAAATTTCTTTTTCTGGCTGGAAATTTATTTTGGTCGTTATTTCTTCGAGCACTCGTTTTTCATTGTCTGCAAAATTGGCATGCTCAAAATATTTTTCAGTAATTTTATTACCCATGTTTTAGTTGAGCTTAAAAAACAAAAATTAAGTAAAATTTCGCCTAACGTTTGGGATATACGAAGTTTTTCTGAAACGAAGTGGAAGAAAAATTTGGGTGAGGGGCGAGCCGAGGACTGAACCGTATATCCCTTGTTATACGCCCCGACGACTGAAAGAAGGAGAGCCTGCAAGGCGTGGTCGGAGCGAAGCAAAGAAATTTGAAAAATATTTTTAAATAAATTATTTTTGATAGGCTACATTATTATATAAATTTGTTTTTTATTTTGGGCAGAGGGGTCAGGGGTTAATTCCCGAAACCCAAAACACCTTATTATCAATCTACAATATTATGCTTTTTAAATACATCAAGAAAAGTAGGCGTTGCAAAGCCGAGTGAATAATTTGCGTTCAATGTTTCAATATATGCCTTTTCTTTATATATTTTTAATAATTTAGCGCCTTCATCAGAAATCGAATTTTCGCGTTCTACTATTCTAATCGACTTGAACCCATGCACTAACGAAACTACTTTGCCTGTTTTTGCATCAAATATGGGTCCTCCACTATTTCCTGGATTAAAAGCGAGTGTAAATTCATATAAATAATTTGTTTGAGAAGTTTGGTATCTACAATTAACAACACCTTGGTCTGTTCGAAGTAAAATATTACCAATCAATGGTTTGTTTATATTTCTTTCTTAAAATTCAAGCTTACAAAGAGGATAACCCAATACTCCAACCTCTGAACCAATAGGTAAAAAATCTTTTGATATTCGGATAAAATCATTCCTATCGGCAAATATTTTTTCACCGACTTGATAAAATTCATCATCAAGATAAATAATGGCGAGGTCTATATCTGGATAAGTAAAAATTTCTTTGTTTAATTTTGGTTCAAAAATTCTACAATGCCAGTTATTCTCATCGTCATGTTTTAAAAGATAATATTTATCACCGTCTTGATGTTGCGCAAGTTCACCTTTCCCTGTGTTGTTTATAACGTGTGCGGCTGTTACATATCTATTTGGTGCTGCAATAAATCCAGATCCTAAAGTTATCCAATTTATACTTTCTTGCTCGCCAATTTTTGTTTTTCTACCGCGAACAACAATATAGACAGATTTTTTTAACCATTTCACACATTCAGAAAAAGAATGAAAATTTTCTGGTCTTTTCGGAAGCTTCGGTCCTTGATACTTCTTATTTCTTTTCTTCTTTTTTGACATATAAAAAACTTGTTATTTAAGAGTCTTTAACATATCCATATTTAGCTCTTTAACAGAATAAACACCTTTCATTTTTTTCAAAAACTCTCTTGAATTATAAACTTCATCCGCAACAAAAATATAAATATTATGATTTCTTATGCTTTTGGCTTTTTCTTCGTTTAAGTCTAATCCTAGGGTTATTTCTATCATTATGTCGATTCTGCTCATTTGAGCAGTTTTTATAAATTGTTTATATCTTTCTCTAAGTGTTCTTTTAGCACCTATTCCAAAAGTTTTTTTGCCTAGCTCAAAAAAAAATCAAACTCAGTGCTTGAATCGTTTTTATCATGAATTTTTGTTATTTTTTCTTCTGGTATTCCTATTTTTGTAAGGACTGACAATATTCTATCTTCATAATCTGTTCCTGAATCAGAAATGATTGATTGATTAACACTTTCTGAAAACATCAGCATGAAAATTTGATTTGGCTCAACTCCATTTTTCTTGAGTTTAATGGCAAATTCTGACAATTTTTTGATAAACTTATGTGTATCGTCTGACATGAAATTTGTCTTTCCTGCCTCTATTTAAGAAAAGAAAAGAAGTGCTAACAACGCTCCATTAACTCTTGTTGCGTATGGTCTATATACCGAAACTTTGTCATATTTTAAAGATAAAGGATCCAATTTTTCTAAATCTGAAATTCCAATAACATCTGTTAATTTTGCTTCTTGCAAAAGAAGATCTTTTATCAAATAAAGTTTCAAACTAAATATAAATAAATCCAAATCAATTTTGTTTTCCAGTGTTTCAACGATTATATATAAGATATTCTGCTTGTCTTGTCCTTTGATTTGTTGAATAGAATCTAAAAATTTTTCATTACACAATTCAATTTTAGAATCTTTAAATAAAGTGTAGATTTCCAAAAAGTTAAAAGCCTGTTTCTCTGATAACTTAGCTTTTACTAATTGCTTTAACAAAAAATAAAACTTTAGATTTATATCTAACTTTTCTTTACCAATTTGTAATTTTTTTATTTTCATAATTATTTTTTATTAAATGAATCTAAGGCTTTCTTGATTTCTTTTGCTAAAACAATAATAACTGGAACAGCGACGCTATTTCCAAATTGTTTATAAGCTGACGTATCACTAACAGGAATTTTAAATATTTCTGGATATCCTTGAAGTCTAGCAGCCTCTCTCGGAGTTATTTTTCTAGGATTTTTATTTTTTTGTTTTATTAAAATTTCAGATCCATCTTTATAATATCTTGCAGATATTGTGCTTGTATATTCTGAATTTTCATCAAACATAGAGTAGCCAAAGCCATTTCCTTTTTCTCTATGTTCCTTTTTCCTTCTTTGATGACCAGCCCATAATTTATCTGAAATTGTATATTTATCATCAACTTTCTTATCTAGAATATCTCCAACTTTTACTTTCTTTGTTGGCTTTGGAAATTTAAAATCAACATCTTCTAAAAATCCTATAATATAAATTCTTTCTCTATTTTGCGGCACTCCATAATTTTTTGCATTCAAAACTTCGGCATAAACCTTATATCCGAGTTTTTCTAAAGTTTCTTTAACAACTCTGAAAGTATTTCCTTTATCATGACTTCTGAAGCCTTTTACGTTTTCAAGGAATACGACCTTTGGCTTATGATGTTTTACTATTCTAACAATATCAAAAAATAAAGTTCCTCTAGAATCTTCAAAGCCTTTTTTTAATCCTGCGTTAGAAAATGGCTGGCATGGAAAACCGGCACAAAGAATATCAAATTCTGGTATGTTTTTTTCTTTAACTTTTGTTATATCGCCCTCAAATAGATTAACCCCTTTTGAAAATAATCCAACTTCAAAAACTTTTGGGGATAGAGCTTTAAAATTTTCTTCATATGTTATTCTTGCTTTGTCGTCCCATTCAGATACAAAAACACATTCACCGCCTATGCTGTGAAGTCCTAAATGGAAACCGCCAATTCCTGCAAATAAATCTATAAATTTCATAATGTCATTATATTTTAATTCCCCTTATAAATAAATCGTTTTCGGAGCGGAGAGGAGGAAATACCATATTTCCCCTAATCAAAAAAATAAAAAACAAATTTATTCCTTATTGAAAAAGCCTGTCAAAATTCCTTATAAAAAGAAAAATATTTTTTGAATTGCGTATAACGTTCGCGTGTATAAGAAATTTCACCGACTTCCTTATTATTCTATCATAGAGGAGGCAAAATTTGGGTGGAAAAAAATTTTACTCATCATTATCATTATAAAGGAAATTTTCTGGAACCGTTTATCGCGTTGTTATATGATGTAAACAATTATCTTATTTTTAATTTATAAAATCACATTTAGATTATTTTTCAAAAAAAGTAATTTCAAAATAACTATTATTTTTCTTTTTCTGAAATTTCAATTTCCATTTCTATTCCGCCGAAATGATCGCTAATCAGATTATAAATCGCGCCTAAAATTATTCCATAAATGTATCCTGCTATTACTCCGCCTATTGGGAATAAAATAAAAAGAAAAACATTAAAAAAATTGCGGTAATAATAACTGTCAAAAATAAACGCCATTATTCCAGAAAACATTGGAATTAAGCAAAACAACGCCACCCACACAGCCATAAATTTGGCTAAAGAAAGAATTTTTATCCTTCTAATTTCGTAAATCATAAATTTAAAATTATTTATGTCATTCTGAAAAATTTTTGAGCAATAGCTAAAAAATTTATTGTCATTCCGTGCCCCGATATTCATCGGGATAAACTCCGCAAAGCGAAGACACGGAATCTACTTGATAAATTTACAGATCCTGAATCAAGTTCAGGATGACAACTTTCAAGTTCAGAATGACAACTTTCAAGTTCAAAATGACAACTTTCAAGTTCAAAATGACAATTTATTAATTTATTTATCTTTTTTTGATAAAATTATAAATCCAAAAACTACGCTGATAAAAATTGTTAAACCTAAAGTAATTATTATAAAAAAAGCAAAATTCGGATTGTTTTGATTATGCTCTGGCAAAATTGGTTTTTGGTTTGCTAATTTAATGCTGTCAATTTTAATATGCTTTCCCGGAGAATCAATAAAAATTAAAAAATCCTTGCTGCCACTGTCTAAATATGAATTAACTTCAAAACTTACTTTAGTTTCATTGCCAATAATTTTTCTTGCAATCTCTCTGTTAAAATGATAATCATATCTGTTTTCTTTGCCAAAAATTTTTATCAATACTGTATTGTTTTTCGCGACATCTGAACCGTCTAAAACTATTTCCAATTTGACATCATCAGCTATCATGCCTGGATAGAAAAATATTCCTTTATTATTGCTTAAATTATAATTATCTAATAAAACAGTTTGCCCATCTTTTTTGTTTAACAAATAAGTGATATCTTTTACGCGGCCATTGCAATAATATCCATTATTATAAGTGCTTCTTGAATCAGACTTGTATTTTACATCTGAACACAAATCAAAGCGGTCTTCTGGCGCGATTCCTTCGTAATATTTTCCTGGTTCTAAAAACAGAGCGCTGGAAGCATCGCCAAATAACAAAAAAATTAAACTAATGAAAAAAATCTTTTTCATAAAATTATTCTTGTTCGCCATGATGTTCCGTGTATTTTTTTTGTATAAAAATAGCCAAGGGAGTAATCACCGCGACTAACAAAAACAAAATAATATAAACAGCCGCGTTTTCCCATTGGTCAATAATATATTTTCCAATTTCGCCAATCAGATGGAACAGCATCCAAAAAGCAAAAACAACATAACCCCACATCACGACTTTCAGATCATCCCTTTTTCCTCTTATGTCAATTATATAATAAAGCAAAAACATTAAAAGAAATACTGGGATAACAAAAGCACTGTGGATTAAAAGTTTGTAAGTTATATATCTGCTTTTATCTTGAGTTTTATAATATACTTTTGTGCTAGAAAGCCCTGATCTTTCATAAGACATAACTGAACTTCTTGAATAATCTCGCCCAACATTTTTAACATTTTCTGTTTGTTCAATTGCTGGATTTGCAACGCGATTTAAGTCAAACAATATTCTTTCGCCAAGCAAAACCAAAACAATTGCCAAAACGAAAGTTAAGACTACGCCGATTATTGATAATTTTCCCCTATGCCTCCTACTTGGAGGCGCGGCAGGATTAGATCTGGCACCCTGCCTTAAAACATCTTGCGCCATAAATTTTAATCTAACAGCTTAAACTATTTTAAAAAAATTATTTTTTAAAATAGCAAAACTAATTAGTGTTTTAAAAAATAATAAATTAAACTAACGCTCAAAATAATTGTAAAAAATAAAGAAATAACAATTAAAATATAAAAACCCATCTGGTTTCTTTCCGCTTTATCAACATCAGGCGCGTTAACTGTTGACTGATCTTTTGCGTCACGTAAAAACAAATCAGATGTCATTTCCGCGTAACTCATATTTCTACTTAATTTGGTAAGATAATATTTACTGTTTTTTGCCTCAAGCAAAGACAATCCGTTATCGTCATAACCTAAATTTGAAATTGTGCTTTTATCAACCCAGCCGGCGTAATCCGTGTTAAATCCCGGAATATGCTGTTTTTTGTCTTTTGTAAAAACATAAATCAAAATTGGAATATCAGAAGGTATCGGCATTGGCGGAGGAACAACAACACGATGCATCAGTATCTGCGGAGGCATTTGCGGATTATCAGGATTAATTTTTAAATCATTGTTTATTGGATAATATGAAGACGGACTTTCATTAACAATAGAAGAAATTTTTAAAGGATAAACAGCCTTGTTTGTTTTAAAGCTTAATTGCAAAGGAATAATATGCCCGTCTTTTAGTTGATTTTTTATTCCTGGATAAATTTTAGAAGCGTCAATTTTCACTGCCGTAAAATACCAACGATTTTTAATATAACTATCTAAAATATAACTCTGCTTTGAAGGAAATTGATAGCCGTTTTTGTTAAGCCACCTTGCCAAAGCGTCTTTATCTTCTGAGGTTAAAACAGTCACATCATAATATTCTATTTTTTTGGTTTCAATAATACGCACTTGATTTCTTAATACTTTTTCCATTCCAAAAGATCCGCTCATCGGCCGTATATTATCATAATCTAATTCCACTCTTGTTAATTCATCTAAACTTGTGAATAGTTCGTCTGACGATTTGGTAACTTTCGGCCTGTTTGGAGTTGGAATAATCCAGCTAAAATCATCGGCGTCGCCTTGAAAAGATGTTGATAAAATCAATTTTTCAATCCCATTCTCATACCAGACAATGGCTTTTTGCCCTGTCTCATACATATATTTATGCGGAGGCGGCATAATCATACCGTCGCCTAAAACCAAGCTTGGCAACAACAAACCGAATATTGAAAAAAGTAAAATTCCTTTTTTAAACATAAAATAAAATATAAAGAATTAATTTTTTAAATTATAGCACATTTTTTTAAAAAACTAAAAAATTATAACAGCTGGTTTTGCTTATTTTTTTTCTTATTATTAAAAATTTTTATTTCTCCATAATGCCCATCAAATCCCGGCTTGATTATTAAATCTCCTTTCCTCGCTTTTTCAATGCCTTCCGCTATCAAACCACTAGCTGATTTTTTTATTTTATCAATCTGAATATTCATTAAAATATCCAATTCTGTCCCAAGCTCTTTAATCAAACGTAAATATTCTTCCTGCACTTTTTTCGCGCCACGATTTTTTATATTTAAAACTTCGGAAATAATTTTATCAAGCTCAATTAACTTCTTAAACTCAACAGCATTTTTCAATTTAAAACCTTCTGGACGATCAGCCAGCTCGTCAACTCTGTTTGAAACGCCTATTGTTAATGGCTTTTTGCACACTGGACAAATTCCTTTATGTTTTTTTGTTTCAGAAGGCGTAAAACTAACGCCACAAGCGCGATGCCCGTCAAGATGATACATCCCTTCTTCTGGATAAAATTCAATTGTATATTTTATTTTCTTTTTATCATTATTTTTGATAAGCTCATAGATTTCATCATAAGTCACTTTTTCCAAATCAAAAACATTTGCTTCTCTGCCAATATTTCGCAAACTATGTGCGTCAGAATCAGACAACACAGTTAATTTATCCAACATTGACAAACGCGCGTTCATTTCTGGATCGCTTGACAGTCCTGTTTCGTAAGCAAAAATATTTTTTGTCTGTTTTCCAAAACATTCCTCCATTGTATCAAATCCTGATTTAGATCCGAACACCGCAAACCACGGCGTCCAAATATGCGCTGGAAAAATTAAAAATTTCGGATTAATTGAAAAACAAATTTCTGCTAAATCAATTGCTGACATTCCCAAAATCGGACGCCCGTCTGATCTGATATTATATTTTTTGTCTAAATATTTATTTAACTCGCGAACAGCTTTTAAATCAGGCGCCATTACCATAATATGAATTCTTCTGCACTTTCCGCCAGCAGTGTATATCAGCGCTAATTCAGTTGATAAAATAAATTTTGCGTTCTGATTTATTTTTTTAAATTCTGGTGTTTCTATTTTAAATTCTTTTTTTATCTTATACAATCCTGAATTTTCAATTTCTTCTAATTTATTTTCTATGTCAGAAAACCATTGCGGATAAGTAAAATCACCCGTTGCCACAATATCCACGCCTTTTATTCTGCAAGTTTTATCAATATTTTCCAATTCCAGCTGTGGAGAACAAGCGCGCGAATATCTTGAATGAATGTGAAAATCAGCGATTTGTTGCATAAAAAAATTTTGTATAATAAAATATATTTGATATAATATTGATATAATAACATCATCATATACATTATACAAATTTTAATTATTAAAAAATCAAAAGTTTGGATAATAACTAGTTAGCTGAAATATTCCTTTTCTTTTTCGGGTTATTACCCTATTGTTTAAAAAATTTTCAAATTTTTTAAAACAAGTTTTCTTATCAGAAAACAAAAAAAAGGAATACATCAGCTAACAGCGTATATCTGGTTCGCGTTTGCCTAACGGCAAATGCTCACCCATGTTATTCCCTACGGTCGCAACATCAGACATGCCGAAACATTATGTGAAATTAAAAACTTATCAATACAAAAAATTATAAAAAATATTAAATTTTAAATATACATAATATAAAAAACATCAAAATAATCAATATAAATCAAAAAACGCGTAATCAAAATAAATTAATAAATAACAAAATCTTAATTTATCAATTAAAATATGTTAAACTTCTTGCGAAAAATTAATATTAAAAACCTTAAAAAGGCAATAACAAACGTTTTTAGACGAATGCCTTTAGCAATACTTATTTCAGTAATAACTTTTGTTTTGATTATCGTAATTATCAGGATTGAAGATATAAACCAAATATTAGAGGATAATTTGCATAAAACGGCTTTTACTCTGATAATGACTTTTTTCTTTTCAGTGGGAATGTACTTATATAGTGAAACTAAAAATATTGCTAGAGTAAAAAAAGAACTTTATCAAATAATTACAATTTCCTTTGGTTTTTTATTTTTTTATTTTTTTGAAGAAAATTTATTTAGCAATCCCCAGGCTGAAATTGTTGTTTATTGCGTATCAACATTTTTAGGAATAATCGCTTTTATATTTATTGCTCCTTTTATTTCTAAACTGCGAGCCAAAAATTTATCTCAGGAAGAATTTTATATCACAACTTATGCTTTACTAATCAAAGCTATAATGTCTATAATTGTTGGCTTGGCTGTAATGATTTTAGGCTTTATCGCCTTTCAATCAATTTTTACATTGTTTGATATTGATAATATTAATGAAGGCAACTGGTTTTCGTATTGGGCGACTTTTTCTTTAATTTTATTCGCGTCAATTTTCTTTTTAGTAAATTTACCAGTTGTTAAAAAATGCGGAGAAAAAGAACTATCAGAAATACAAACTAATAAATTTTATTCTTTCTTGATAAATTATGTTGGAACGCCAGCTATATTTATTTATTTTTTGATTCTTTACGCTTATACGCTTAAAGTATTAATAAATTTTTCTAATTGGCCGCAGGGCGAAGTGACTTGGCTGGTGATATTATTTTCTTTTTTTGGCTACATTGTTTATTTTGCGACTTATGCTTTCACTAATGTTTTTAAGTCAGCTTTGATATTGCGAAAATTTTTACCTTTAGCAATATTTTTGCAGACTTTTATGCTATTCTATGCTATTGGTCTTCGCATTAACCAATACGATCTTACAATCAATAGATATTTAGTAGTCGCTTTTGGACTTTGGCTATTTGCATTATCTCTTTATTTTATAATTTCTAAAAAAAAAGGTTTAAGCGCTCCTTTTTATTCATTACTAATCGTTATTATTTTTATTTCCATAGGACCTTGGTCAGTATATCACGCGCCAGAGTGGAGACAACAAAAAATCTTAGAGTTTAATTTAAGAGAGGCTAATATTTTACAGACAGATGACAATATTGTAATGTTAAAAGATTATAAAGATATTCCGGAAAAACTAAGTGGAAAAATTTATAGCGGAATTGATTATTTATGTAATTACCACGGCTGTAATACTTTGGATAAATATTTTAATACGCAAATTGCTGAAATTAAAAAAGAAGACAAAGAAAAATTTGAAAAAAATAAAAAGAAGCAATTAGAACAAGCGAATAAAATGGACGATCAAGATGATAAATATATAGAAAAATTAAAAAAACAAAAATATTCTGAAATAGGAAAATATGAATTAGTTCATTATTTAACAGAAAAAATTAAAGTAAAAAAATATAATCAAAACAATAAAATTCTTAAAAATTTTAATTTCAAAAATAAAAATAGCCACTTTGATGAGAGCATAGATATAAGGGGCTATGATTATTTTGTTCAAATACATTCTAATAATTACAAAATTGAAGAAAGAAAAAAATCGCCAAATATGTATAAAGCTGTTTTAGATGTATTTACCAAAAAATTTGAATTATATTTTAATGAAACACTGGTGGAAACATTTGAAATAGAGGAAACAATAATTAATCCCTTACTTAAGAAAAAAAATAATTACTTGGATGATAAATATGAAAATGAACAAATTATAGTGCTTGCTAAAGAAGATATGTCTTTTGAGTTTATTGGCGTTCACTATAACTTAAAACTAGTTTTAGAAAATATTAATATTAGAAATCCAGAATGGGTAGATGACAACGACAAGAGTGATGATAATGAAAGAACTAATTATGAAAAAATGCAAATACCAATGTTAGAAACCTCATATGTTAATGGATATGTTTTAATAAAAAAGAAATAATGCAAATTTATTTTACGCCTTGCGTGAATTCTTTGCTTAATTCCTGTTTTGATTTTTGATCCTCTTCCATAAAACTTTCGATATCATCATAAACTTTTTCTTTATGTTCAACATTGTCTGAATAAGGACCTTGAATAATTTTAAACTCGCAATTATCGCCTAATAATTCAGCCATGTCAAAACTTTCCTTGGCGTTATCGTTTATTATTAAAATTTTTTCTTCAGAATCTTTTAGCGATTTTAAAAAATCGCTTTTTTCTTTGTTTTTATCTTCTAAAATAATTTCATCAAAATATTCTTTAATTTTTAAATTATCAATTTTTAATTTTTGCCAATCAATATTGCCAAAAGAAATTAATATTAATTTATTATTATTATTATTTTTAAATTGTTTTAACGCTTCTTCCGCTCCAGAGAATAAATAACTATCAATATTTTTTAAAAATTCATCTGATCTTTGTTTTATTGTTTTTTCTTCAGCAAAATTAATCTGTTTTTGTTTTTTTAATATTTTCAAATGCTTGTTTATATCGTAATTGACGCCTTTACTTTTAAAATGCTCTTCATAATCTTTATTGAATTCATCTATATCCATATTAAAAACAGACGCTAAATTTTTTCTAAATTTTGTAGAATCAAGTAATGTGTAATCTAAATCAAAAATAATTATCATAAATTTATTATTTTGTCGTCTTCGCTCTTGTTATCAACCAGCTTAAAAGCCGGGTAAAGCCCTGACAAAGACACAATTGCTATTAATAAAAAAATTAATTTTATACCAAAGAATAAAAGAAATATAGAAGATAAAACAGCGGCAATTATATAAGCGACTGGTCTTGATGTTCTAAAAAAATTGATTATATCAACATCATATCCGTCTATTTTTTTATAAAAATAAGAATCCCGTAAAATTTCTATCATTGAAGCGCCTATTCTTGTAATAAATAAAATTAATGCCCACGCAAAAACGCTTTTGAAATCAAAAAAATAAAAAATTGATGTTGAAATCCCCATCACAACGATAGAAAAAATCAAAAATTCTTTTTCTCCTGTCTTTTTATCAGCTAAAATCCCGATAGGATATTGCAATAAAACAAAAGGTATAAGCATTATAGAAAAAATAACGCCTATTTGAGGCCAAGAAAATCCAAGCTTCAAAAGATAAAGCGGAGTATAAATAATCATTAAAGCGTAAAAAAATTCTAATATAAAAGAAACATAATAAATTCTAATAACATCTTTTCTTTTAAAAACCTTTTTTAAAAGCTGAACTATTGTTTCTTTTCTGTTGAATTTATGATTAAGCCCTCTAAACGCCATTAAAGAAATTGAAAAAATCAAAAATTGGATAACAAAAGAAGCAAAAAATATTCCTTTAAAACCAAAAATATATAAAACTTTTGAAGAAAAAAACGGCGCTAAAAGAAATCCAACATTTCCAATTGTAAGATAAGCCCCCCTGATTCTTCCTGACATTCCATCAGTTGAAAACGATTCTAAAATAATATCTAGACAAACCCATCCTAATGCTTCGCCAATAATATAAATTATTAAAAATATTATTCCTAAAATTGACGGTGGTAAAAAAAACAACATTGCCACTGTTATTATTCGCAAAAAAAATGTTATGTAAAAAATCAACGACTTTCCCAATTTTCTTACTAATTTATGCAAATTCAAAAAAATAATCAAAACAATCAAATAAGATGACATAAAAAAAATTCCAATATTTTCAGTTCCAGCGGCTTCTTTAAAATAAAATGACAAAACATAAGCTAATAATGCCGAAGAAAAGCCCATTAAAAAAGAAATAAAGCTAACAAACTTTATATTGTCTATATTTAATTTTTCTCTATGTTGAAAAAAAGATTTTATCATAAGACTTATTGACAGTATTAAACATATTTTACATTATTTTTTAAAAAAAATAAAGGTTATTTGCAAAAAAAATGAAATACCCCGCAACAAGCTGACAGGGTATCAGGCATAAAGGACTTTTTTATTTAAAACTCCAACCGAAGCAAACTTCGGGGAAATTCTACGATTATATTTTTGCGTTTTTAAACAAATTTACTTGCATTTTTTTTAAAAAAGGTGTGAAATAATATAAATAAAATTTAACCGCACATTGACAAACAAAAAAATAAATAAAATAAAATTTAGAATAATGGAGTAAGGAGAAAAAAATGAAAAATTTGAATGCAATTGAGACAGTTGAAAAAGTTATAAAAGACAAAACAGGATTTCTAAAAAAATGGCAAATTTTCGTTTGGATAAACGAAAAAATAAGATTAGGAGAATTTGATAATCTTATTAAAAAACTGCCCTTGGGACTTATTTTATCACTAAGAGGTGGCATTAAAGAAAATAGGTGTGTTTTATTTTTAATAACTAATTCCGAATATATTAGAGTTTCAGAAGGAATAAAAACAAGACACCCTAAAAAAACACATTTTCCCTTAAAAGAAATGCCTCCGCCAATATCAGCTGTATTAAAAAAAGGTAATGTATATATTACCGACCCTGCCACAAATCCATTAACAGAATATATGGTTAAACTTGTTTATAATGAAAAAATTAATGCCATATATTATACTAATGTAAAAACTCCGCGCGGAGATTACATTTTAGTAGTTGACGCTACCGACAAAAAAAGAACTTTCAACGACGACGAAAAACTTTTCATTGACACTATCGGACATGAAATAGCGGAAATGGAAAAAGAGAAAGAAAGAAAAGAAGAAAAAAGTAAAGAAATAATTTCTTTTTTACTTGGTCTCCTTATACATCTTTTTAGAAATAAAATACAAGCTATTGGAGGATTAAGCAGACTTATGGAGATAGCATCTTCTAAAAAATCAAACGGTGAGTGCCAAAAATGTCGTGAAAAAACTGCTGCCATTTTAAGTGAGGCTAGCAAAATTGAAGGAACAATAAATCTTCTCCAAGAGGCTCTTCACGATATTAAAATGGCAGAGGAGTTTAATTTAGAACCACTGTCCTTTCGCAATATTATTAAACCTCTAATTGCTACCAATATTCAAACTATTATTATAGTTGATAGCAGAAAAGTGGAAAAATTTTTAGAAAGAATACCTCCTCCTTCTAATATTTCCATAACCGAAGAGGATAAATATATAAGGGTATCATTTCCTTTAGAAGACGAAGAAATGTGGAGATCGGCTCTTTCAATGCGATCTCAAACTAAAATAAAAAATAATTACTTTGAAAAGAGTTTTCTTCTTCTTGTTTCCATAATGCTTTTTAAAGCAACAGGAGGAAAAGTCAAACTTTCAAAAGGCTTTATTAACATCTTTTTTAAAAGAGGATAGTAATCAAAGAGGCAGTTTTATATAGTAAAACTGCCTCTTCTAATTTTAAATCAAAAAAAAGCCTTAAAAAATTTAAGGCTTTTTTAAATCATTCAATAATGTTGCTTTAGTATCCTCGCAATGGCCTACTTTCCCGCTATGCAGTATCATCGGCGCTGATAGGCTTAACTTCTGAGTTCGGGATGGGATCAGGTGTGACCCTATCGCTAAAATCACGAGAATGCTAAAATAACATTAAAATCAATAAAATATGACACAATAAAAAAATTAAAAATAATATTTTTTAAATATCAAAAATCTCCCCAACCCCTCTTTTCCAAAGAGGGGAATTATAAAAAGATACAATAAAACAGCCAAAATTCTTGCGGTTAATATAAAAATAATGATCTATTAGTACTCCTCTGCTAAATTCATTGCTGAACTTACACATAGAGCCTATCAAACCCATAGTCTCTGGGTGATCTAAAAAATCTAATCTTGAAGACAGCTTCGCGCTTAGATGCTTTCAGCGCTTATCTAAACCAAACGTAGCTACCCAGCAATGCTCTTGGTAGAACAACTGGTACACTAGAGGTTTGTCCATCCCGGTCCTCTCGTACTAGGGATGGGCCTTCTCAAATTTTAACGCCCACGGCGGATAGGAGACCGAACTGTCTCACGACGTTCTGAACCCAGCTCGCGTGCCCTTTTAATTGGCGAACAGCCAAACCCTTGGGACCTTCTTCAGCCCCAGGATAGGACGAGCCGACATCGCTGTCTATTCAACTGTTTTTCACAGTTTACTTTCCATTATTACTAATGGCACGGACTATATCTTCATCCAATACTAAAATTAGTATTGGCGTTGGCGTATTATAGCATTGCGATTTTGCAAACTTTTTTAGTTTGCAGAAATGCTATCCGTTTTTAGCAAAATACTAAAAACAAGTCTCTACGGGGTCATAACTCATTATATATTGAGTTAGACTTCCCACGGTATTGTCCATAATAATTAATTATAGGCTATTTTTATTATGGAGTTCACCGTTATAAGCCAATTTTTTTTTATAGTATTACTACTATGGCACCCCGATTTGTTAAGGTGCCGAACCTGGTCGTCGATGTGAACTCTTGGACCAGACTAGCCTGTTATCCCCGGAGTAGCTTTTATCCGTTGAGCTTCCGCCGTCCTATATCGTACGGTCGGATCACTAGCTTCTGCTTTCGCAACTGCTTGACTTGTAAGTCTCGCAGTAAAGCTGGCTTATGCGCTTGCACTATCATTCCGATTTCCATCCGGAATTAGCCAACCTTTGTAAACGCCTCCGTTACTTTTTGGGCATTTTGTTAATCTAATTCTTTAATTTTATATTCCATTGAAGGAATTAAATATTTTTTAATCAACTTCGCAAAATCAACAGCGCTTTCGGCTAAAATCATAATCTGATATCCTTCTTTCTGCTTTCTTAATTTGCATTGAATGCCAAATTTATTTTTTAGCGCGTTAATCAATCTTAAAATTTCTTTTTTTTCAAAACTTTGCGTGTTTAATATTCTGGCTTTGTGATGTTTGGATTTTATTGATCCGTCATCCATAAACCAAATTGCGAGTGATAATGGCGTTATCCATCTATGAATCAATTTTGGAACGATTTTCTTTTTATTCTGATAAAACTGATTAGCGTAAAATTTAAATGAGGGGCTTGAAATTGTATTAAACCAATATTTTTTATAAATTTTATCTTTATAAAATATTGTTTTAATTTTAGGTTTATTAACCGCTAAATTTTTTAATTCAGTATACAGCCAGTCAACATATTCCTTTTGTTTTAAAGAATACTCAAACTTAAATCTATAAGTTTTTCCTTTTGTTTGAGTTTCTAAATGCCCATCGCCTAATAATTTACCCATTAAAATCTGCTTTTGCTTTAAACTGATTTTAATTTTTTGATTCATATATTTATCAATTAGATTCCTGTTAATCAGGATCTTTATGTCGCCATAAAGTTCAGACTATATCTTCATCCTGAATTTATTTCAGGAGTTTGGCTTGTAGTCGTTGAGGGTTTCTTAAAATATTATAAGATCTTCCCTGCTGATTGTCCGCACTAATTTACTTTTACGGCTATTAAATAAATAGCTCGTGAAATTAGATACTCGGATGTTCCAGCATATAGCCAAATTAATTTTATTTTATTTATACTGCGACGGTTTATAAAATCTAAAGTATATAAAGTCTATAAAATCAAAAGTATTAAAAAAAATAATGACTTTTAACTTTTGACTTTTAACTTTTGACTAATATTATATTACTATAATATTGCCCCTGTTAAAAATCACGGAGATAGATTTGTAATAATAACAAATCTAAAAATTTTTGTTTAAGGCAACCGCCCCAGTCAAACTACCCACCAGATACTGTTCCCGTCCCGGTCTTATTATTTTATAAAAATAAAATAATAAGATCGGGACAGGGTTAGGATTAAAAATATACAAGGGTGGTATCTCACTGGCGACCCGAAGGTCTCCCACCTATTCTGAACATGCATAACCTTAATCCAATATCAAGTTGTAGTAAAGCTTCACGGGGTCTTTTCGTCCAGCCGCGGGTAACGAGCATCTTTACTCGTCTTGCAATTTCGCCGAGTCCTTTGTTGAGACAGTCCTCCGATTGTTATGCCATTCGTGCAGGCCGGAACTCACCCGGCAAGGAATTTCGCTACCTTAGGACGGTTATAGTTACCGCCGGCGTTCATCCGCGCTTCAGTCGAAAGCTTTGTCGCGCAAGCGCGACTAACCCTCTTCCTTAACGTTCGGACACTGGCCAGGCATCAGCCCCTATACATCATCTTGCGATTTAGCAGGGACCTGTGTTTTTGCTAAACAGTCATCAGAGGTCTTTTGTTGAAACCAAAACCACTGCTCTGCATCGGAAGCACCAAATTACAAATTACAAATTCCAAACAAATTACAATAACTAAAATCCAAATATTTAAACAATGAAATTTAATATTTTTGAATTTATAATTTTGAATTTATTTATTATTTGAGATTTTGGATTTGGAATTCCCAATGCAAAGCATTGGATTGGCAGGCCTTATCCCGAAGTTACGGCCGCTGTTTTGCCTAGTTCCTAAACAAAGGTTCTCTCGTTCACCTTAGGCTTCTCGCCTCGTCTACCTGTGTTGGTTTTAGTACGGTCGTTATTAAATTA
>JAYEJU010000024.1:31598-38658 GCA_034660655.1 Patescibacteria group bacterium
TTGGCAGGCCTTATCCCGAAGTTACGGCCGCTGTTTTGCCTAGTTCCTAAACAAAGGTTCTCTCGTTCACCTTAGGCTTCTCGCCTCGTCTACCTGTGTTGGTTTTAGTACGGTCGTTATTAAATTAAGTCTCAAAGGCTTTTCTAGGCGATTTATCTTCTCAAATTGGCCTTGCCGAAACAAAACCTTTTGCCTCTTTCTAAAAGAAAAAAGCAACACACAAACCATAGTATGCTCAAAATTCAAAACCGCGCACCTTGTCAACATCTAATAACGGCGCTGGAATATTAACCAGCTTATCCATCGACTACCCTAGCACTACACTAGACTCGCCTTAGGACCGGCTAACCCTGGGACGATTTTCGTTGCCCAGGAAACCTTAGACTTTCGGTGGACAGGGTTCTCACCTGTCTTTTTGCTACTCATGCCAACATTCTCTCTTCTGTTTGCTCCACCATATCTCGCGATACAGCTTCAGCGCGAACAGAATGCTCCTCTACCACTTCGGAAATAAATTTCCGAAATTCGCGTCTTCGGCGCTATGCTTGAGCCCCGGTACATTTTCAGCGCAAAATGGCTTGACCAGTGAGCTGTTACGCTTTCTTTAAAGGATGGCTGCTTCTAAGCCAACCTCCTGGTTGTCAATGATATTTCACCACTTTTTACACTTAGCATAAACTTAGGGACCTTAGACTGCGATCTGGGCTGTTTCCCTTTTGACCAGTGGAGCTTAGCCCCCACGGTCTAACTCCTGAAGTAAGGAGACCTGGTATTCGGAGTTTGATTGGAGAAGGTAGGATTGCTCCCCCGGCCCCATTCAGTGCTCTACCCCCAGGTTCCAAATTTATTCAAGGCTAGCCCTACAGCTATTTCGAGGAGAACCAGCTATTGCCGAGTTCGATTGGAATTTCTCCGCTAACCACAGCTCATCCCCTAGTGTTGCACAACTAGTGGGTTCGGACCTCCATCCAAATTTCTTTGGACTTCATCCTGGCCATGGTTAGATCACTCGGCTTCGGGTCTTATTTACGCGACACACCAATAAATTGGATACGGGCTATTAACCCTCGCTTTCACTACGCCTACCCCAGTATTCAATTTTATAAAATTTACAAAACTGAATACTGGGTTAAGCAAGCCACATAAATAAACTCGTTGGCTCATTCTTCAATAGGCACACCGTCACCGCGCAGAGCGCGGCTCCGATTCCTTGTAAGCGTATGGTTTCAGATACTATTTCATCTCCCTCACCGGGATGCTTTTAACCTTTCCCTCACGGTACTTGTTCACTATCGATCACAAAAAGTATTTAGCCTTGGATCATAGTCGACCCAGATTCCCGCAAGATTTCTCGGGTCTCGCGGTACTTAAGAAAACCGTCAGAGTAATATTTTTTTTGCTTACGGGACTATCACCTTCTATGGTTTTGCTTTCCAGCAAATTCTGCTAAAAATATTATTTGTAACTCTGTCCTGTTTTACGCGGAAAACAGATACGATCTCTTACAACCCCTTATAAACATATGGGTCCGCGCCCTTTATGCTCCAATCTAATTACCGAAGTAAAAAAATCTTCGCAAAGTCTACAAGGTTTAGGCTGTTCCGCTTTCGTTCGCCACTACTCACGGAATAATTATTATTTTCTTTTCCTCTGGGTACTAAGATGTTTCAGTTCCCCAGGTGCCCATCTCATTGCCCTATGAATTCAGGCAAAGGATCCCTATGTTTTGCATAGGAGGGTTTCCCCATTCGGAAATCTCCGGATCAAAGGTTGCTTACCACCTCTCCGAAGCTTATCGCAAGTTGCTACGTCCTTCATCGGCTTTTTGTGTCAAGGCATCCACCATACGCCCTTGAGTATTTTTTTATTAACCACAAGAATTTTAACTGCTTTATTAAAATTCTCTTTATATATTTAGAGTCTGCAAATAGCAAACTCTACTTAAAATTGCTCGTTATTCGCTTTATTACGTTATTACATATTTAATTGTCAAAGTTCGGTCTTACTTAACAACTGGTAAAAAGATTTTATCCTTTTATCAGGTGTTAAAAAAAATAAAAAAACCGCTTTGGAGCGGCTTGCTAAAACAACAAAAAATTACTGTTTATCCAACCGCTTTTGAATGGTTTATCTTTTTTATTTTTACCATAAATTTTGCCTAATATCAATTTTGTTTAAACTAATCACATAATAAAATAGTTTTAAAAATATGTCAAGACCGTTGCCTTGCCAATAGTATTATATCTGATATATAATAAAAGAAACAAATTTTTAGTTTTTTTATTTTATGCGCCTTACGCAAAAAATCGCTTACAATACAATAATTCAAACTGTTGGGAAATTCATTTCCGTGTTTTTTGGAGTTATTGCTTTAGGAATAATGACAAGATATCTTGGAGCTGAAAGATTTGGGCAATACACGACAGTAGTCGCGTTTTTGCAATTCTTTGCTATTTTAGCGGATATGGGACTGATGCTGATAACAGTTCAAATGATTTCTCGCCCGAATGTTGACGAGGAAAAAATTTTAAACAACATATTTACTTTAAGATTTTTTGCAAGCATTATTTTCTTTTCTATCGCTCCGATAGTTTCGTTCTTTTTTCCTTATCCAACAATAGTAAAAATCGCCATTGTTATTTTTACTGTTTCGTTTTTTCTTTTAAGCCTGATTCAAGTTTTAACAGGGCTATTTCAAAAAAAGCTGAAAATTATAAAAGTGACAATAGCGGATATTCTCGGCAAGTCAACAATAATTTTATTTATCGCGCTTGCCGCTTATTTTGATTTAGGGCTTTTGGGAATTATATCCGCAGGCGTTGTCGGCGCTATTTTCAATTTCTCATATCTATTTTATTCAACGCGCAAGATAATAAAAATACACTGGGCTTTTGATTTTGATATTTGGAAAGAAACATTGCGAAAATCATGGCCAATAGCTCTTTCAATTGCTTTTAATTTAGTTTATCTAAAAGCAGACACTATAATTCTTTCACTTTACCATTCGCAGTCTGATGTCGGCTTGTACGGCGCAAGTTTTCGCTTTTTAGAAATTTTAATAATGCTGCCGACAATGTTTATGGGGTTGATATTGCCTTTGCTTTCAAATTATTGGAACGGGAAAAATTTTATTGAATTTAAAAAAATATTTAAAACAGCTTTTGATGTAATGATAATAACCGCCATACCTTTGGCAATCGGGACGCTATTTTTAGCAAAACCGATTATAATTTTAGTAGCCGGCAATGAATTCGCGCCAGCAGCTCCTATTTTGAAAGTTATTATTTTCGCGTCTGCCATTGTATTTATTGGAACACTTTACGGACATACAATCGTGGCAATAGAAAAACAAAAAAAAATGATTTGGGCTTACGCAATCACTGCCGCGATAAGTTTAACAATTTATCTGATCGTTATTCCAAAATATTCTTATTATGGCGCGGCATGGGCAACTGTTTTTGCTGAATCTTTAATAGCGCTAATCTGCGCTTGGATGGTTATTAAAACAACAAAAATTTTTCCTAACTTTCTTATAATTTTAAAAGTTTTAATCGCCAGCGGAATTATGGCAGCTGTTTTATATTTTATAAAAGAACAAAATCTGTTTATTTCTCTGATAACATCAATAGCTGTTTATTTTTTTGCTTTATATATATTAAAAGCGCTTCCAAAAAATTTAATTAGGGAAATAATAAAAATAAAATAAAAAAAGCCCCGTACGCAATCCTTTTTTTTTGCGTTTGGCGTCTGTGTTTCTTCCGCCGTTTGCAAATAGATATACGTCAGGGCTAAATAGATATTCTCACATCTTTTCTCCTCCTTTATTTTTATTTTATATTAGTATAAATTAAAAACAAAAATAAGTCAATGTATTTTTGCTTGTCATTCAGGGATGACAATTATTGGGCAATATAGATTAAACGAAATTTCACAATTAAAAATTTTAAAAATCCTCCAACCTCCTTTTCCAAAGGAGGACTAATGAAAATTATTTAAAATATTTCCCCCTTTGGCAAAGGTGGATTAAGGGGGATTTTATAATCAAATATTTATAAATTTATAATATGTTATACTTTCTAACAATTTTTCTCATAACTTTTACGCTGATTGCTTGGCGCAATTTGCCGACAGCTCTTGCCATAATTGTTATTTTGCTTCCAACTTATTTAATTCGCTTCTATATTATATGTCTTCCCACAACGCTTTTGGAAATAATGATTTTAATTGTTTTAACCGTGTGGTTTTTGCAAACAGGATTTCAAAAAATCGCTAAAAGATATAAAAAAGAAATTTCTTACAAGCCATTCCCTTTTCAAACGCAAATAATTTTAATAATAATTTTTGCCACAATTTCAATATTTGTGGCGCCGAATATTTGGAAAGCAATGGGACTTTGGCGCGCTTATTTTTTAGAACCGATCCTATTTTTTTTAATTTTTGTCCAAGTCATAAAAACTAAAAAAAATCTGCGAAAAATATTATACGCATTGGGAATTTCAGCGTTAGCTGTTTCTTTTTTCGCGATCTACCAAAAAATCACTGGAAATTTTATTCCTGTTGAAATGTGGCGGCCAGAAGAAACGCGGAGGGTAACAAGTTTTTTCACATCTCCAAACGCTGTCGGGCTTTTTTTATCGCCGATTATAATGATTTATTTTGGATGGCTTTTTGAAAACAGATTTAAAAATATTATTCCAGCATTATTTAAAATTTTAGTTTTAATATTTTCTATTACTGCTGTTATATTTACAATCTCTCAAGGCACATACGCTGGCTTGATTATAGCATTTATCTTTTTCGCTTGTTTAATAATAAAAACAAAAATAACAAATACTTCCATACCACGCAGTATGAAGGTATTATCCAAAATATTTTTTGTTTTATTTATTTGTATATCTTTATTTTCAGTAATCTATTTTCAAAACCAATTAATTAATAAATACGCGCAAAAAATTATTAATTCACCATCAGCTCAAAATCGGATTGTTCTTTTGGAGGGATCCTTTGAATATTTAACGCAAAATCCTAAAAATTTTATTTTAGGCGCTGGGATATTTGGATTTCCAAAAATACAAGAAAAATTCAGAGAACCATTAAAAATGGAACCATTAATTTATCCTCATAATATTTTTTTAAATTTTTGGATGGACATTGGATTTTTTGGAATGCTCTGTTTTGTTTGGCTGATAATTTCTTTTTTCCTAAAAATCAAAAAAAGTTTTTCTGAACGAAACAAAATATTTTTTATTGGAATCTCGGCTTCAATGATAACAATTATTATTCACGGCTTGCTTGATGCTCCGTATTTTAAAAACGACCTGTCTTTGCTTTTTTGGATTATATTGGGAATTTTTATCGCGACTAATACCGCAAAAAATAAAAAACAGCTTAATTCATAATAGACTTGTTGCGTAATTAATTTCTATCGCAATTTCCATATTCCTGCCTGACGGCAGGCAGGTTGGTCAAATTTTCCAAAAATTTTTTCTCCCGCAGCATTGCGGGAAAGGCTAAACCTCAAAAATTGTTTGAAAAATTTGTCTCATCCGCCCAAGGTGCCTTGGTCGGACGTTACAAAATTAATTACGCAACAAGTCTAATATTAAAATTTAAAAATGTTTAAATTAAATCGCAAAAAAATAATTCTTATTTCTGTTTTAATAATTTTTGCTTTTTTTATCGGCTTAAGAATTTTTTACATTTTTACGAAACAGCCTAGCGTTGATGAAATAGCGGTCGGTTATGAAGCATTCTCTATTTTAAAAACAGGAGCTGATAGAAATGGAAATTTTTTCCCGGCTCATTTTTATAATTTTGGCTGGGGAGAAAATATAACACTGTCTTTAATTTTAATTCCTTTAATAAAACTTTTTGGGCTTTCAACTTTGATAGTAAGAACTCCTGTTTTTATTGCTTCGCTTCTTTCCATATTTTTTACTTATCTGCTGGGAAAAGAGCTGTTTAATAAAAAAATAGGCGTTATTTCCGCGTTGCTTTTAACAGCTTCTCCTTGGCATATTTATGTTTCAACAACGGGATATAACGTTTGTTTATTGCCATTCTTTTATACTGCTATTATTTATTGCTTGATTAAATTTTTTAAAGAAAAAAAACATTTTTATTTTTATATCTCCACTATTATTTCCGCTATAACTTTTTATACTTACGCCTTATCTTTTTTATGGATTCCTCTTATTTATTTAATTTTTTTCTTTATAAATAAAAAGGAAATTTTTAGCAATAAAAAAATTATACTGCTTAATTTGCTTATTTTAATAATTTTAATATCCCCGATTGCTATCTTTTATTTGCAAAATCAATTTCAATTATTGAATTACGAAAAATTCGGCCCTTTTGGGCTTCCTGATTTGGAGAAAACTCGGCTTGATATGGTTTCAATTTTTAACAACCCGCTTATTTTTGCCTCAAATTTTATTATTCAATATTTTATTCATATTTTTACTTTGTGTTTCGCATTAATGATTATAAAATATAGTTTTATTCCATTGGGCGGAATTTATTTTTTTGAAATACTGTTTATTTTATACGGCATAAAAGAAATAATAAAAAAACGAAAAAACGAAAAAAAATATCAGCTGCTATTATTATGGTTTTTATTAGCTCCGCTTCCAGTGTGTTTCACTCTTTTTTGCGCTGACAACCCGTCAATTATACATCCATTAAGATCAATACATTTTCTTCCTCTTCTGCAAATTATCGGCGCTGTTGGAATATATAACATTTTTTTCAATAAAGAAAAAAACGAAAAACACGAACATACAAAAATAAAAATAATATATGCGATAACGATAATTATGACGCTTCACATAGCAATGTCTTTTTTTTGTTATTATAAGCACAATAATATTTTTGAATATCAAAAACAAAAAAACGCTCAAGTCGCGGTTATGGAATTTGTTCAAGACAATCAAAAACAATATGATAAAATTATTATAAGCGATGATATTAGGTATTTATTTTTCGCGTTTTTTTTAAAAATAGACCCTGAAATAACCCAAAAAATAAACAATAAAAATGCTGATTATTCAAATAAATATAT
>JAYEJU010000024.1:38758-43585 GCA_034660655.1 Patescibacteria group bacterium
TCAAATAAATATATGTTTTTAAATAATGAAATTCCAGCAATTAAAGGCAAAATATTATATGTTATTAGCGATAATCAATATAACATTCAAGGAAAAATTTTAAAGCATTTTTCTGGCTTAGGAAATGATTTCACGATAATAGAAAAATAGCTCAATATTTTATGACAAATATATTTAAAATTTACAAGCAATTTTTTATTAAAATATATTATAGTATTTTTGAAAAAAATAAATTTTTAAATACAATTTTTAATATTCTATTTATTTTAGCGTTACTATACTTTTTTACATCAGAATTTTATATTCAACAAAAAAATTATGGATTGGATTTTAAAAATACTCTTTATATTTTTTTGTTATTAATCTACGTGTTTTTATTTCCCATATTATTTTTTTCTTTAAACAAAAAAGTAATAATAAAAAACAAACTAATAAAATATTTATGCGTTATAATAATAATATTCTATTATATTATTTTGTTTCTTATTATAGAGTACGCTCTCAAATACAGGCACCCCTTTGACTTTTATTTTTTTTGGTATAATGCTAAAGAGGTTTTGCAAACAATTATTTTAGTTATAGGCAAAACAACTTTTTTAATCCTGTTATCAGCTGGAATTATAATAATAATATCTTTAATATGTTTTCTAAAAAATTTAAAGCAAATAAAAATCAAAAAAAATGTGTTAATATCTCTATTTTTAATACTATTATACATACCTGCTGTTAATATTCATATAAGACATAAACCATTTATGATAGAGCTTGCTGAAAAAATTTTTTCAAAACAAAAAAACATAATAAAAAACTATGACAAAAAATATAGCTCTCTTTTAAATCATTATTCTGAAATTAACAAATCTGAATTTATATTTCCAATCAATGACAAAGATATTGATATATATTTTATACACCTTGAAAGCATTAATAGTCTTGTTGTAAATCAAAATACAATGCCAAAACTTTTAAAATATTCTGATAGATACGGAGTAAGATTTGATAATTTTTTAAGCAATACAACGCAAACAATCAGAACCGAAGAAAGCATTCTATGCTCTATACCGCCAATAATAGCTCCTTTAAAACACGGCATAATGGAAAATATTATTTGCCTGCCTAAAATCTTAGAATGGGATGGATATAAAACTATTTTTTTTAAAGCCCATGATTTAGAATTCAGTGATACTGGGAAATTTATGAAAAAAATTGGATTTTCTGAAAATCACAACAAAGATATTATGCGCAAAGGCGACCCTGAATTAAACTGGGGATATAGGGAGGATATTTTTTACAAAAGAATATACGAATATTTAAAAAAATATAAAGATGAAAAAAAATTTATATACATTGCCACAAGCGCCAGCGGTCATATTCCATTTGAAGAAAATGATAAATTTGATAAAAAACTGCCTTTTGAAAATAATGGATCTTTACATAACGCGATTTCTAATAGCGCTTACATCCAGGATTATTATTTAAACGATTTTTTAAAAAAACTTATTGATGATAAAAGAAAAAAATATATATTTATATATAGTGATAACGCTCATCCCATATATTTAAAAAGCTGGATAGAACATAAGTCTTATAAAGAAAACTTTTCAATACCTTTTGTTTTTTTATCCATAAATAACAAAAACAACATTCAGCAGGGAAAAATTGTAAATTCCCTTTATAGCCAAATTGATATATTTTCAACTTTATTGGATTTGCTTGACATAAAAATGAAAAAAGGAAAATATATTAGCAATTCTTTTTATAATGAATTAATTGGCAAAGCTAAAAATAAAAATGAAAATTGCGTTCTTTCCATACAGCCTTTTGGAAATCAGTACTTAAATTTCTTCATGAACCACTATCATTATATCTACGACATTTACGAAAATAAAATGGTCTATTATAATACTAAAACAGATCCTTTTGAAAAAAATGAAATTCAAATTACTAATCAAAATACAATTAACAAAATTTATAATAAATGCGCTAATTTTATACATTAAATAAATTATGAAATTAAATATCACACTACCATGCTATAATGAAGAAAAAATACTTAACAATAATGTTATTCAAATTTTTAATTTTTTAAATAAAAAAGCAGATGAATATGACTGGCAAATTGTTATCGCGGATAACAATTCAACTGATAATACCGCTAAAATCGCGAAAGAATTAACAAGAAAATTTGAACAAGTTAAATATTTATTTATTCAACAACAAGGCAAAGGCATAGCAATAAAATCTGGATGGCAAAAATTTGAAGCTGACATTTACATTTTTATGGACGCTGATTTGGCGACTGATTTAAAATCCTTGCCTGAATTAATAAATTCTATTAAAAAAGAAAATTATGATATAACTACTGGTTCTAGATTTCACAAACAATCAATAATAAAAAAACCAATGTTACGCAAAATGATTTCGCACATCCTGCGTATTATTAAAAAAATTATAGTTAATTCTAATATATCAGATTTGCCTTGTGGTTTTAAAGCCGTTAATAAAAAAACAGTTGAAAAAATTATTCCAAAAATAAAAAATAATGAATGGTTTTTTGATTTAGAACTGTTAATTTTAGCAGAACATTTTAAATATAAAATTAAAGAAATTCCTATTCAATGGGAAGAAAAACGCAAGAAAAAAAACAAAAGCAGAGTAAAAATCATACCGCTTGGTTTTAAATATATTAAAAATCTTTTAGAGTTAAAAAAAAGAATAAAAAATGCTTAAACAAAATTTTACACTTTTAATAATTATAATATTGATTCTTATCAGCGGATTTTATTATTTAACTATTTGTTTAAATAAAACAACAAAATGTAATTATTCAAAAATAAAAAATAATATAAATTTAGATAAATATATTGCCCATGCTGGAGGCGAATATAAAAAATTATACTATACTAATTCATTAGAAGCTTTAAACTATAATTATGAAAAAGGATATAGAATTTTTGAAGTTGATATATCATTAACATCAGACAATAAAATAGTATTAATACATGATTGGAAGAACACTTCTAAAAAATATTTTTCACAAAACAAAATTCCTTCGCATAAAGAATTTATGTCTTGGAAAATGAATTATGGCTTAACACAGATTGATTTAAATACGCTGATTGAATGGATAAAAAATAAAAATAACGCGCGTATAATCACAGATGTCAAAACAAAAAATAATATTAAAATATTAAAAAAAATTTCAATAAAATATCCAGGTATTATTTCTCGAATAATCCCGCAAATATATAATTTCCAAGAATATGATCAAATCTCAAAAATGGGATATAAAAATATAATATTAACATTATATCGCATTAACAACAGCGACAAGGAAATATTAAATTTTGCGAAAGAAAAAAATATTTTAGCAATAACAATGCCAATTAATAGGGCAAAAACAGAATTACCTAAAAAGATTTTGCAACTTGGCATTCCAACTTTCGCGCATACTGTTAATTCAAAAAAGAAAGAAAAAAAATTAAAAAATAATTATTGCGTTTTTGGAATTTACACTGACTCATTAAATAGTTTTTAAATATATGGAACAAAATCTTGCTAAAAAAATATCAATAATAATTCCCCTTTTAAACGAAGCTGAATCAATAGAGGAATTAAATAAAAAAATTATTGAAGTCCTGTCTTCTTTAAATTTTGATTATGAAATAATATACATAGACGACGGCTCTACTGATAATTCCTACAAAATTTTAAAAAAATTAAAACAAGCGAATGAAAAAATAATAATTATACATTTTAAAAAAAATTTTGGAAAATCAATCGCGTTAAACATTGGATTTCAAGAAGCAATTGGAGATTTAATTATTACAATGGACGCTGACCTGCAGGACGACCCCTTGGAAATTCCTAATTTTATAGAAAAAATAAATAAAGGATATGATTTGATTTCTGGCTGGAAGCAAAACAGAAAAGATCGTTTTATAAAATTAATCTCATCTAAAATTTTTAATACAACTGTTTCTTTATTAAGCGGGCTAAAACTTAATGATGTTAATTGCGGTTTTAAAATTTACAAAAAAGACGTAATCAAAAACATAAATATTTACGGAGAACTGCATAGATTTTTGCCTGTGCTAGCTTATGAAAAAGGATTTAAAATCGGAGAATTGAAAATTAAACATAACAACAGAAAATTCGGCAAATCAAAATATGGCAAATTCGGGCTGCGAAGATTTAAAAATTATCTGCTTGACCCAATAAACATACTTTTTCTAACTAAATATTCCAAAAAGCCAGCGCATTTTTTCGGTGGCATAGGATTTTTATTTCTGTTCTTTGGACTAATTGCCTGTTTATATTTAACAACGCTATGGTTTTTAGGACAAAGGCCTATCGGAAACAGACCATTGCTATTTTTTGGGATTCTTTTGATTATGATGGGAATTCAATTAATTTCTATGGGATTTTTGGGAGAAATTGTTACTAAAAAAAATTCAAGCAAAGAAAAAATTCATTATATTAAAAAATAAATTTAGTTGTAATGAAAAATAATTTTAAAAAAACAAACAATGCGTTAAAACGAAATTATTTTTTTTTAATTCTTATTTTTTTCGCGTCTTTTCTGCTATTATTTACTGAAAAACAAATTTGGAACGTAAATTCAGCCTCAAGATTTATGACAATGGAATCAATTGTGGAACAAGGAACTTTAGCTATAAATGAAAAACACGCGTATACTGGCGATAAAATATTTAGAGACGGAAATTGTTATTCTTCTAAACCTCCAATGCTATCTGTTATTGGATCAGGGTTCTATTATATTTTTCATAAATATTTTAATCTTAATTTTTGTCAGCTAGAAAATTA
>JAYEJU010000025.1 GCA_034660655.1 Patescibacteria group bacterium
AGATTGTAGCGCCTGTTGTTGATTATTGGATAACAGCGGAAAATCAACCGCCTGTTCTTCCTTTTCAAACAAGAGCTTTTATAAACCATAGCAGATTTAATACAGCAACAGATTATACTTCAGAAGTGACAGCAGGAGTAAAAGATTTATATCAAAATTGCTTGTATCCGAGTGTTGGACCTGGATGCGTTTTGCCAAATCCTCCTGGACAGCCATGTTGCTGTGAAGGCGCTTGGAATATTTGCCCCTGCCCATAGTTAATTTTCAATTTTCAATTTCCAATTTTTAATCCCCAGTAGTATAAGTCTTTCAGACTTAACTACGGGGCAGGCAATTTCCAATTTTATAATTTTTTAAATAGTTCTCCCTCTTGTAGGCCTGTCCCGTTGAACAACGGGAGGCGAGTTAGAAGGGGTACTTAATTTTCAATTTTAAATATTCCACCTTTTAACAAAGAGGAATTAAGGGGGATTTTTAAAAAAAATTTGTGCAAGATCAAAAGCAAAATTCAGAGCAAAATAATCAAAAGCCATTTTTGTCTTCGCTCACAGCTAAAATCATTTTAGCGCTGGTTATTTTTCTCGGCTCGGTAATAATCATCATCAGCGGAATGAAGTTTATTATTCAATATTATAAAATACAAAATGATAATCAGACGGTCAAACCAGTTGATAAAATTATTGAACATTATAATAACACTAAAATTACAAAAATAGAATTAACAAATGATTGGAAAATTTGCAATCAAAATTCTGATTGCGTTGAAACACAATTGCGTTGTTGTGGTTGTGAATCAGGAGGAATACAAACAGGAATCAATAAAAAGTATTTAAAATATTGGAATGATGTTTTAGAAAAAAAATGTAAAAATATTGGTTGTATTAGTTTATTTAATTGTAAAAATGGCGAAGCGATTTGTGAGAATAGTAAATGCGAATTTCAAAAAAAAATTGAAAATTGTGGCAAAGAAGGTGAACTCGTAAATCCTGAAAATCTAAAAGGCAAAACTAGTTATCCTGATATTTGCTGTTCAGGATTAAAAGGATTAGGAAGTTATGGAATAAATAATAATGGAGAATGTGAAGTGTTAACAGGAACTCCTTTTTTAACTTGTATGCCTTGCGGAAATGGAATTTGCGAAGAAATAAATAATTTTAAAGAAAACAAATGCAACTGCCCAGAAGATTGTGGAGATAAAATTGACACTTCTGATTGGCAGACTTATCGGAATGAGGAGTTTGGGTTTGAGATGAAATTTCCAAGTGATTGGCGTTTTAGAAGTCACGCAAAAACAATAGGCAAAACAGTAGATCGCAAAGTATTGTCTCGTTCTTTGTTTTTTGGTCCTTTTGTTAGTCAAAAAAATTTATTTGAAAATAGTCAGGTAACTATTTCAGTTGATATTATTTTTGGAAAAGGAAAAGATATTAAAAAAGAAATGGATAAGCAAAAATTATTAGGAATACCAGACAGAGACGCTTTAATTGTGGAATATGATACATTTGTTAATAATATAAAGTCAACGCAACTAAAAATATCATATCCATTGCCAGGTTCTTCTAATAATTTAAAAATTTTTACATATACAACTTATAAAGATAATTTATATATTATTGATTTGTCATTAATTTCTATTGCTGATGAAAATGTTAAACAAGAAATCATTGATATTTATAATCAAATCCTTTCCACTTTTAAATTTATAGAAAATTAAAATGAACAACAAAATAGAAAAATTAGCCTATGACTGGATAACATCTGAATCTGATAAAGTTGATATTATGAGTAATTATTATTGTGAAACAAGAGATATCTTTCAGGCGAGATTAGAAAAAATGAAAATAGCTTTATCAAAAAATGAAAAATTAAGCAAAAACAGATTTTTATTGTCTGCAATAATTGGCGAAATCGGCAACAATTCTTTTGATCATAATTTGGGGAATTGGCCAAATGTAATGGGAATTTTTTTTGGTTATGAAATGTTAGATAATAAGTGTGTTATAATATTAGCAGATAGGGGATTAGGAATTTTAAAAACCTTACAAAGAGTTAAGCCAGAATTAAACAATCATAAAGACGCGCTCAGCATTGCGTTTACTAAAACCATCTCGTCTAGATATCCCGAAAGAAGAGGCAATGGATTAAAATTTGTTAAAAATAGCATAGAAGATAAAAAAATGAATTTAGTATTTAAGAGCGGAAATGCGGAAATTAATATAAATAAAATTTTTAAAATTAAGGATGCGGCTAAAAATTTAAACGGCTGTTTAGCTATTATTAAATTTTAAAATTATATGCGCATTGAATTAAAAAAATTTGGCAATATGCTTATTTCCAGACCAGCCGGCAGAGAAGCATTTTTAGTAATGCGATCTTCGTTAATTAAAGAAGTAGGCAAAAATGAATTGATTGAAATAAATTTTGATGGAGTTGAAGTTTTAACTCCGTCATGGGCGGATGAAGTGATCACTAAATTAGCCGAGAAATTCAAAAATGTGAAATTATTAAACACGGAAAATGAATCTGTGCAGGCGACTTTAAAAACTTTGCGCGAATATTCAGGGTTAAAAATTTAATAAATTTATATTTATGGAGAACTTGCAACAAAACACACAAAACAATCAAAAACCGTTTATGTCTTCTATCACAGCTAAAATCATTTTATCGCTGGTTATTTTTGTTGGCTCTTCAATAATCATTATCAGTGGAGCAAAATTTATTGTTGAATATTATAAAACACAGAATTATGAAACTAATAATCAAATAATTCAACCGACAATAAGTGAAATGGCTGATTTTAAGGCTAAAGGATATTCTCAGACTTTTTCTTACGAAGGCGCCTCAATGGCTATGGATTGCGGTTTTATTGATGGAAAAGTTGTTGATGGTAAATTTAAAGATAAGGAATTAATTATATTTTTTCCAAATCACACAACAGAAAAATATCCAAAGAAAGACGAAATTATTAAAATTTTTGTTACAAATAAAAAATCTGTTTTAAGATATAAGTTTGATGAAGTTTATAAAAAAGAATTTCCATACTATTGTTTAGAAGATAAAGATATGGATGGTGGAAAGAAAAACGATTTTGCGTTTCAAAAAATATTTGCTTTCAAAATGCCTGATGAAGCAAGCCAACCCGACACTTCCGACTGGCAGACCTATCGGAATGAGGAGTTTGGGTTTGAGATGAAGTATCCGAGCAATTATAAATTAGGACCAAGAAAAAATTTAATAGAATTAGAACCTAATGATTATAATCAATATTGCTTGATAACTATAGGACAGCGTCCATCTTTTAAAAATGTTTTATTTACTGATTGGCATCAAAAAAATATGGTTGGCAATCAAAATCTTACAATTATGGAAGAAAATAAAAATCAAATAGTTAAAACAATTGAAGTTGACGGAATTCAAAGTTTTACAAATTATACTTATTTTACGAATGAAGAAATTGTTATTTATTTAAGTTGTAATAAAAGTAAAGATAATTCTATATACAATCAAATTCTCTCCACTTTCAAATTTATAGATCAATCTGATACTTCCAACTGGCAGACTTATCGGAATGAGGAGTTTGGGTTTGAAATAAAATATCCGTTAGGTCTTACTGAACAAGAAATTGTATCTGATAATAATTTGTTGTATTTAAGAGAAACTGATGGTGAAAGCAATATTTTTGTTAATATTAGCTTAAAGAAAAATTATCAAATAAACAGAATAATTTCCCAAATGGGAGCGAAAGAGATAAAAATTGGAGAACGATTAGGATATAAGTATTTTTATGAAGAAGGCGTTGGTTGTTCAGGCGTTGCGTTAATTCAATTAAACCAAGACACTTTGGAATTAACATATGATTTTATTGGTTATAATAAGAATAATAAAATTTCCAAAGAGGATTTTGTTGAAAATAATTTTGATCAAATCCTTTCCACTTTCAAATTCATAGATTAAAAAATAAAAATGTTTATTTTTAAAAATATTGTCATTCTGAACTTGATTTAAAATCTGCAAATTTATAAAGCAGATTCCGTGTCAAGCACGGAATGACAATAAAAAAGCACGGAATGACAATAAAAAAGCACGGAATGACAATAAAAAAGCACGGAATGACAGATATAAAATAATTAATTCATAAAATTTATAATTTAAAATTTTTATAAATGCTTGTCTTTTTAAAAAATA
>JAYEJU010000026.1 GCA_034660655.1 Patescibacteria group bacterium
GGATGTTCAGGAGGCACTATTCCAGATTTAGAACAGAGTTGCAATTATGACGGAGGAGAAGAAACTTGTACCAGTTTTGGATATTCTAGTTGGAGCGCGTGTCAATCAAACAGCACGCAATCTAGAACGGTTGTGTCTAGCTCTCCAAGTGGATGTTCAGGCGGGAGTCCAATACTTTCTCAAAGCTGTGTTTATAATCCTGGCGGAGGAGGTGGCGGAGGCGGCGGCGGAGGAGGAGGCGGTGGAACACCTCCTATTGATACTACTCCTCCAGCCCAGCCAGCAGATATTGAAACAGTTGATTCAGATGACGATAAAATGCAAATTACTTGGAGTAATCCAAATGATTCTGATTTTAACAAAATTTTAATTATTAAAAGCAAAGAAGTGCTTCAAAATAATTTGTCAGTTGATCAGCTTAAAAGCAAAGGAGAAATTATGTATGAAGGAAATAGCGAAACATGGACTGATAACGACGCAAGTGATGATATTACATATTATTACGCGATTTTAGCTTGTGATAATAAATTAAATTATACTAAGCCATTGATTATTATAAGGGTTTTTGGATCAAGTATTGATTATTCTTATTTAACAAGTTTAGCTGGAGTATCAAGCGAAATTGTTGAAATAGTAAGCAAAAGCGAAGCGCAAATAATATATGATTATAATCAGTCCAGCAATTTAAACAATGTCAATACTGGAATTTATGATAGAATTACAAAAAAATACGCAAGCAATTTGCAAACTAATGACAAATATTCTATTGCTTATTTTATTTACGCTGGGAGTAAAACTACTAAAATATTAGGTGCAGGCGAGTTAGGAGGAGTTGTTAATTCTTACAGTTCAGTATTTAATAAAATGCCGAAAACAGTATCTGACTGGCAGGATATTATTAAAATAGGCAATGGCAGATGGCCTGCTGAAAGAAATTTATCTGCTGAACAAAAGGCTGAACAAGAAATATTTAAAAAAGTTTATTTAAGATCCGCTGATATGTCTAATCCAAATGATAATGCCGCCGTGACTGTGATTACTTATGGGTTAAGGCCGGCAGACAGAAATATGGATTCAGAAAAAGCAGGTATAAAAATATTTAAAAATATTCACGGCTATAATCCAAGTTCAGCAACAGATTGGGATACTGTAAGAGCAATCGCGTATTCCGGCGCTACTCGTTAGGGATATTTACTCCATATTCTTGTGGCGCGTGGTTGTAAGTGCAATAGCTCCCTTATGCCTGATAGGGGGCAAAAAAGAAATGTTTGAATGTTATCGTGTTTAATTGTTTAGTTTTATGAATTTATTAAAAGAGGGGAATGTTAGAGCATTAAAATTCGGTTGTTATACTGTCTGTGTTATTATTGCTCTATTTATTTACAATCTTTTTATTAAAATCTATTTTGATCCTTGCTGCCAAGAAAATACTTTTGGAGAATTTATGTTTTTAATGAGCAGTTTTTTATCTTATATTTTGGGAATAGGAATTATAGTCACAGTTATTTTTGTTTTTATTAAAATCAAAATTGATAAATTCAGGCCTAAAAGAGAAATATTATTTAAAAAGAGAAAAGAATCAGCTCTTAATCTGTTTTTTATTGTTATTTTGTTAGCTAATTTTTGTTTATTATTAGCCGCTCAGTTGCCTAAAATTTTGATAGGATGTGTTGGCTGCGAAATTGAACAAAATTCAAAAAAATTTTTGGATTCTGAGATAAAAAACAAAACAGAATTAATCAAATTTTAATTTATGCTTAGAAATATCGTGAAAACAAATATTTTAGCCGTGGCAGACGCTAAAATAATCGCTAATTTTTTATTTTTAGCTGGATTGTCAATTTTAATACCTGCCTTTTTTCATATACAATTTATAACAGGACCAATGATTAATGCTATTCTTTTTTTATCAGTTGTTTTGTTGGGCAGAAGCAGCGCTTTGCTGATTGGGATGATTCCCTCAGTTATAGCCCTGTCTTTTGGCCTTTTGCCAGCTTTGTTGGCGCCAATGGTTCCGTTTATAATGCTTTCCAACGCTATTTTGATAATGGTTTTTAGTTGGCTAGAAAAAAAATATTGGGCAGCTGTTTTAATTGCTTCAACAGCAAAATTTTTATTTTTATATTTCAGCTGTTCAATAATAATGGATTTAATTTTTAAAAAAGAACTGGCTTTAAAGATTTCACAGATATTAGGCTGGACGCAACTTGCTACGGCGATTTTAGGCGGAATAATCGCTTTTTTAATATTAAAAAGTTTAAAAATATGGCAAAGAAAATAGTTATTTTAACGCTTTGTTCTGTTTTTATTTTGTCAATTTTTATATTAATTTTCAAAAATCAGAAGATAGAAACAAGCAAAAAAGAAAAAATAAATGTTATGGTTTCTATTTTGCCGCAGATTGATTTTGTAAAAAACATTGGCAAAGATAAAATTGATGTATGCGCGATGATTCCGCCAGGTTTTAGCCCAGCAACTTATGAGCCGTCCCCTAATCAATTAAAAAAATTAAGTCTGGCGAATTTATATATCAGGGTAGGGCATATTCCGTTTGAAAAAATTCAGATGGAAAAAATAAAAAGATTAAATCTTAAAATGAAAGTCATAGATTCTTCAAATGGCATTGAAATTTATGAAAATGATCCGCATATTTGGATGTCGCCAAAAATGGTAAAAATACAAGTAAAAAATATTTGCAACGCTTTAATAAAAGCAGATTTTGCTAATAGAATTTTTTATAAAAATAATGAAAAAGAATATTTAGCAAGATTAGATAATTTAGATATTGAATTAAAAAACGCTTTTTCAAAAATGCAAGGCAGAAAGATTTTAGTTTTTCATCCAGCGTTTGGATATTTAGCGCGAGAATACGGCTTTGAACAAATTGCCGTTGAAATAGGCGGTAAAGAGCCAGGCGCTAAAAATTTAGCTCATATTATTAATGAAGCAAAAAAAGAAAATATTAAAATAATTTTTGTTCAAAAACAATTTAGCGCAAAAAGCGCTGAATCAATCGCTAAACAAATTAACGGAAAAGTTGTTCCCCTTAATCCTTTAGCGGAAAATTATATTGAAAATTTAAGAAATATAGCAGAAGAAATACAAAAGTAAAAATTTTACAAAAATGCCTAAACCAATCATTAAAATTAAAAATCTATCTTTTGCTTTTAAAAAAGAAATTAATATTTTAGAAAATATTAATTTAAATGTTTTTCAGAATGATTTTTTAGGAATTATCGGTCCTAATGGAGGCGGAAAAACAACTCTTTTAAAGATAATTTTAGGGCTTTTAAATCCTGACAAAGGAACTATTACAGTTTTTGATAAAAATCCGAAAGTCGCTAGAAATATGATCGGCTATGTTCCGCAATTTTTGAAAACAGATTTAGATTGCCCAATAAGCGTTTTGGAAATTGTTTTAACAGGAATATTAAGTGAAAAAAGAATATTTCAAAAATATAATGATAAAGATTTAAAATTAGCGAAACAAGCATTGGATTTTGTGAGTTTGTGGAATTTAAAAGACAGGCAGATCGGCGAATTGTCAGGCGGGCAACGACAAAGAGTTTATATTGCCCGCGCTTTAATCAGGAAACCAAAGCTGTTTATTTTTGACGAGCCAACAGCAAGCATAGATGAAAAATCAGAACAAGATTTTTGGAATTTATTGCAAGAGATTAACAAAAAAACAACAATTATTATAGTCTCGCATGAGATAGGAGTTATATTTCAAAATGTTAACAGGATAGCTTGTTTAAATAAACAGCTTCATTGCCATGACGCTGACGAGATAACAACGGAAATGTTAGACAAAACCTATAAATGCGATATTGAACTTTTAGGCCATGGTTTGCCGCATAGAGTTTTAAAAAAACATTAAAGCAAAAAGAGTTTTTATATTTTTGATATTATATAAAATTAAAAATATTTTTATGAAAAAGAAACAAAAAACAAACTTTGTATTATTCGGAGCATTCGGATACGCACTGGCAGTATTTGGATTATTTATAGCCACGGGAGTTTTGGGGTTTGGGGAGGGTGCGAGGGCAGAAATCAACAACCACAACTACAAACGACACATCTTCAACCC
>JAYEJU010000027.1:0-1917 GCA_034660655.1 Patescibacteria group bacterium
TCTATTTTTTCTTTTACTTCTTGCAATTTTTTTCTTTTAGTATAAATAATCAAATCTTTATCTTCTTTTTCAATATCTTCAGCGCCATAATCTATTAAATTTAATTCAAATTCTTCTTCTGAATTTTTAATTTGTAATTTATAATTTATAATTTTAATTACTCCTTTTTCTTCAAACTGCCACATTACACTATTTTGTCCGCCTAATAAACCTCCTGTTTTAAAAAAAATATGCCTAATTTCAGAAACAGCGCGATTTTTATTGTCAGTCAAAGATTCAATTATAAAAAAAGTATTATCAGGACCGATTGCTTCATATAAAATTTTCTCTATAATCTCTCCTTTTAATTCTCCTATGCCTTTTTTAATGGCGCGCTCAATATTATCTTTTGGCATATTAGCGCCCTTGGCTTTTTCAACAAACATTCTTAAATTAAAATTTGTTTCAATGTCTTTTCCGCCTTCCCTTGCTGACACAGTAATATTTTTTGCCAGTTTGCTAAAAATAGCCCCTCGTTTTTTATCGGTTATTTCTTTTTGCCTTTTAGTTGTCGCCCATTTACTATGTCCAGACATACAATAAAATACAAAATTAAATATTTCCCCCTTTGAAAAAGGGAGATTAAGGGGGATTTTAAAATAAAAATTTATCTAAAAATCCTCCAACCTCCTTTTTTAAAGGAGGACTAAAAAAATTAAAAAATTATTTTTATAAAATTTCGTTTTCCTTTTTGCAATATTTTGCCCTCTTTGTTAATTTCTATAATTTTATTACTGTCAGTAATTTTTTTATTGTCAATTTTTACGCCTCCTTGTAATATCATGCGCCTTGCATCGCTTTTTGAAACGCACAATTTTGATTTAATTAGCAAATCAATTATATTTATTTTTTTTATTTTTACTTTAAAAATTTTTATTTTATCTGGAGTTTGATGTTTTTGAAAAATATTTTTAAAATGCTGTTCGGCTTTTTCAGCTTCTTTTTTTGAATAATACATAGAAACAATCTCACACCCTAAATTCATTTTTAAATCGCGCGGGTTTATTTTCTCATTCTTTAAATTATCATTCATTTTTTTTATTTCCCGCGTTGGAATATCTGTCGCTAATTCAAAATATTGAATAATCAGCTCGTCTTTTATTGACATAATTTTTCCATAAATGTCATTCGGCTGATCGGTAATGCAAATAATATTTCCCCAGCTGGTGCTCATTTTTCGTCCGTCTGTTCCGTCCATTAATTTAAATGTAATTATATCTTGCGGTTTTTGATTATACGCTTTTTGTAAAACGCGCCCAGCCAAAATATTAAAAAGCTGATCGCTTCCTCCGATTTCTATATCGGATTTTATGGCAACACTGTCATACCCCTGCATTAAAGGGTAAAGCATTTCGCGAAGAGAAATTCTGACCCCTTCTTTATATCTTTTTGAAAAATTGTCCCTATCTAAAATTTGCGCGATTGAAAAATTATCTGCTTGATTGCAAATATCAAAATAATTCAACTTGCCAAGCCATTCGCTGTTATAATGTACTTCCGCTTTTTTAACATCAAAAATTCGCCCTATTTGCGGAAGATAATTTTCCATATTTTTTTTAATTTCTTTATAAGTCAACATTGGACGTTCTTTTGTTTTATCAGAAGAATCACCTATTTGCGCCGTAAAATCCCCAACTATTAAAACAATTTTATGTCCCAGCTCTTGAAATTTCGCCAACTTTTGCATTGTTGACGCTCTTCCTAAATGAATTTTAGGACCTGTTGGATCAATGCCGTATTTAATCCTTAATTTTTTCCCTGATTTTAATTTTTCTTCCAAATCTTTTTTAACAATCAAATCAACGGTTCCTCTATTTAACAGCTCTTTAATTTTTTGCTCTTTTGTTTTTTTATCCATAAAAAAAATAATAAATATTA
>JAYEJU010000027.1:1927-15562 GCA_034660655.1 Patescibacteria group bacterium
AAATATTATTTTAATAATAACAAAATAATTATAAAAAATCAATAAAAAATTTATTTTTTAGAATTTATATCTGATATTTTTATAACCATTCCTTCAACTAAGGCAATACTTATTTTTTTATACGCAATATTTAAAATACGTTGAAATGTGCTTTGAGATGTATTCATTTTTTTTGCGCATTCGGTCTGGTCTAAGTCCTCTATATTTTTTAATCTCAAAACCTCTAATTCTTCAATAGATAATTCAACTATTTTTAAATCTCGCATAGGGATACCTCGCGGTTTAAAATAATTTATTTTGTGGCAAAATCTTATTCTTCTCCGAATTCTTGGACGACCTAATTGTTGATTAATATTATTTTTCATAAATTTATTTATAAATAAAAATTAAGATAATTTTTATAAAAATTATCTTAATTTTTTAAAACTTATCTTCTTGCTCTTCTATTCTCTTGTCCTAAACCTCTTCCTAAACCTCTTCCTAAACCTCTTCCATTACCGTAATTTCTGTTTGATAAATCTTTTTGAGATTTTTCATTACATTTTCCTAAACCTCTTCCAGTCATAGGACCTTCCCCATTTGGTCCTGTTTGATCTTTATTTGGCATATATTTATTTTGTAAAAAATCGTAAAATCACATTTAATTATATTTTGGAATATTTACAATTTTTTAAATTAATTAACAATATTTAATTATTTATAAGTATATACCCATAAATATATTTTGTCAAGTATTTATAATTATAAATTTTTGTTTTTATTCTAAATGAACATTTTTATTTAATTCATCCATCTTTTTCTTCAGCTCTGAAAATTTATTTAAAGTTAAATCTAAATTTAAAATATATTCAGCAGAAACTTTTGCTTTTTCAATAATTTTGTAATCAAAAAGAGTCGCTATTTTAAATTCAGATATTCCTGACTGAATTTTACCATAAATTTCTCCATAACCTCTAAATTCCAAATCTATTTTTGCTAATTCAAAGCCATCATTGCATTTTACTAATGCCTCAAGCCTTTCCTGTGTTTTTTCACTTAAATTTTCATTAAACAAAAAACAATACGACTGAAAATCGCTTCTACCAACTCGTCCGCGAAATTGATGAAGTTGTGCCAAGCCAAATCTTTCCGCTCCCTCTATAATCATTATTGAAGCGTTTGCGACATCAACCCCGACTTCAACAATAGAAGTCGCCACTAAAATTTTTATCTTATTAGTTAAAAAATCTGACATTATTTTTTCTTTTTCCTTTGTTCTTAATTTCCCGTGTATTACTCCAATTTTAAAATCTAAAAAAATTTTTTTGCTTAATTTTTCATATTCTTCCTTAACTGATTTTACTCCAAGTTTATCGCTTTCATTAATCAACGGACAAACAACAAAAACTTGGCGTCCTTGATTTATTTGATTGCGAATAAAATTATAAGTTTTTTCTCTTTCTATCGGTTCAATAATTTTTGTTATAACTTTTTTCCTTCCTTTTGGCATCTCTTTAATAATACTTAAATCTAAATCTCCATAAAGCGCTAAATGCAATGTTCTTGGAATCGGCGTCGCTGTCATTGACAAAAAATGCGGAACTGTTTTTTTATTTCCTGATTTTTCTTTTAAACTTTTTCTTTGTTCAACTCCAAAACGATGCTGTTCATCTATAATTGCTAAACACAAATTTTTAAAATCAACTTTTTCTTGAATCAAAGAATGTGTTCCAACCACAATATCTACTTCTCCATTTTTTATTTTTTTAATAAAATCGTTTTTTTTAATTTTCTTTTTTTCTGAACAAATTTTTTGTTCAGTTCTTGTAAAAAGTCCTATTTGAATTTCAAAATTTTTATACAACTCTTGCAATGATTTAAAATGCTGTTTAGCCAAAATTTCTGTCGGAGCCATATATGCCGACTGTTTTTTATTTAAAACCGTATTTAATATAGCAATAGCAGCCACGACTGTTTTGCCAGAGCCGACCTCGCCTTCAATTAATCTATTCATCGGATAACTTTTTTGAGTATCTTTTAAGACTGCCCATGCTGATTTTTTTTGGTCATCAGTTAATTTAAATGGCAATGAAGAAACAAAACTCTTTATTTCGTTTTCCTTAAATTCAACTTTTTCAGCCAAGGAATTTTTAATTTTATCTCTAATAATAAAAGTTTGCAATTGAGCTAAAAACAATTCATTAAATTTTAATCTAATACTCGCACTGTTAAGCTTAACTTTGTTTTCAGGAAAATGGACTTGGCGCAAAGCTTGCGATAAATCCATAAAACGCAAATCTAATTTTATCTTTAACGGCAGCCAATCAATAATATTAACGGCTAACGGCAAAACTGATCTTATTAAAAATCTTATTTGCTTATTAGTAATGCCTGCTGTCAAGTGATAAACAGGCGCCAAGCAAGCTGTATTTGAAGTAAAATTCTTTACTTTCTCATATTCGGGGCTGATCATTTGCAATGTATTGTAATCTGCGTTGACTTTTCCTGATAAATAAATATTCTCGCCTTGCCTGATGTTTTTAGTCAAATACGGCTGATTAAACCAAATAACTTTTATAGAATCGCTTTTATCTGAAATGATTGCTTCAGTAATATTTTTTCTTTGCCTTGGACTTCTCCTATTTTGAATCAGATCAACTCTGCCAGAGATAGTAACCATATCTCCTGGAATTAGATCTTTAATTTGCTTTATTTGGCTGAAATCATCATATCTAAAAGGATAATAAAAAATGAGATCCTCAATGGTCTCAATTCCTATTTTTTTTAATTTTGAAGACAGTTTTTTCGCTATTGGTGAAATATTTTCCGCCTTGTCTAATAAAGTTATCATAAATATTTTATGTGCGTTCCCACCAGGAATCGAACCTGGATCGCAAGATCCGCAATCTTGTATTTTATCCATTAAACTATGGGAACAAGGATGCTAGGCCGTACAAAAATTTTATAGTTTCATTAATCTGCCGAATTCCTCGCTTGCTGAAAGCCCTTCTTTGTTCAAATTTTCCTCTAAATATTTTAATAAAATATCTCTTATGTTTAATGGAGAAATATTGTCGGCAAAAGGAATAATCAAAACTGTTTTTAAAACATTATCAATTTCAAAATAAAGGTTTTTTGTTTCAGGCGGATCATAAACTATCGAAAAATTATTTATTTCACTATAATTATAAAATTTTTTATTTAATTTAATGCCTTTTTCCATAATAAAAAAATTCATTTCCAATGGCTCTTTTTTATGTGAATTCAAGATAATAAGCGCCACCATAATAATTATAATCGGAAACAAAAAATTATTAGTTTTAATGCTAAATATTAAACAAATAAAAATAAAGACAAAGACAAAGACAAACCAAGAAATATTTCTCTTGTATTTCACGTATTCTGGGAAACTCCATTTTAACAATTTTTTTTGTTTGTTATTCTCCTCCATATAATTACAACTTTTTTTGAATTGACAAAATAGAATATTATTCTATAATAATAACATATTATTTCACAAATTTTAAATTGTCAATTTTGCGTTATTTAGAATTATTGTTTAAAATATTAAATATTTATCTGTTTAGATAATTAAAATACTAAAATAATTTTGGAGAGGTGCCTGAGTGGTTGAAAGGGGCACCCTGCTAAGGTGTTGTGCCTTCACGGGTACCGAGGGTTCGAATCCCTCCCTCTCCGCCATTAATCTTTGGAGAGGTCGCATAGTGGTTGATTGCACCGGTCTTGAAAACCGGAGTCCGTTCACGCGGACCCAGGGTTCGAATCCCTGCCTCTCCGCCAAAAATCGCGCAGGGTTCATAACAAGCCAAGGATTATCCTTTAGCAATAACTATTCCATAAACTTTTCGCGCACCGTGTTGCTTCAAAATTTGCGCGCATTCATTTAAAGTGCTGCAAGTCGTGGCAACATCGTCAATTAAAATAATATTTCTATTTTTTAAGCTTTTGCCTTTATAGGCGAAAGCTTTTTTTAAATTTTTTATCCTCTCTTTTGCTTTTAATTTTACTTGCGGTGTTGTATAGCAAATACGCTGTAATTTTAAGCTTATTGCTTGCGGTAAAATTATTTTCTGTTTTGCCAGCTCTTCTAACAATAATTCTGACTGATTAAATCCACGATATCTTATTCGCATTTTATGTAAAGGAACTGGAAAAAATAAAGTTTTTTCAGTTAATATTTTTGAAATAGCTCCTATCTCTTGGCCTTTTTTAATATTAGATAAAACATTCGCGATCATATCCGCTAAAATAAATTTCAAATCAAGCAAATAATTATATTTATAATGATGAATAATTTTTTTAACAATTAAATTTTTATAAGAACTGTGGCAAAAAATTCCGTCTAAACATTTTTCTTTCTTGCATTTCTCGCAAGTTAACCCTAAAAATGAAAATTTATGGCAAAAAGGGCAAGAATTTATAGGACTGAATTCAATATTTTCTAAACAATCATTACACAACCATCTGCCTGAAGCTCCGCAAATAACGCACTCTTCTGGAAACAGCCAATCTATAATAAAATTATTTAAACGCTTAAACATAACTACTCCCACTCAATGCTGTCAATAAGCCATTTTTCATTAACTTTAATAAGCCGCATATTTAAATTTTGATATTTAATTTTAGAAACAGGATTATCCTTATTTTTTATTTCTATTCTCTGGCAAACAACGGCAACATCTGCTATGCCATTTTCCAAAGTTGCCACGTCAATTATTTGGACTGAAAGAACTTTTGTTGTCACTCCATAATATTCCTTGTCTGCTCCATTTTTTTGTTCATTATGCAAATCATCAACCCATTTTTTCATTTTATCTGTCATTAAACAATTAATATCATTTAAATTAGCAAATTGTTGCGTGTCAGTGGAATAACTGCCGATTCTCTCTGCCGTAAAAACCACAATGCTTTTTAATTCAGCTTCTGGCGCTGGAATTTGATCATTATTATTAATAATATCTGGCTGACTATTTATATTATTGTTGATGTTATTGCTATCTGGAAACCCGTCTCCGCTATTATTGTTGCTATTAACAATATTATCAATAATTTTTTGGCTATTATCTCCAGAACTTATTTTTTTATAATAAAACCAAAGAAAAATTGATATTATAATTGACACAATTACAACAACAGCTATAATTTTTAAAATTAATTTTTTATTAAATCTCATAAAATATTTATTTATTTATTTCATTTATATCATCATCTTTGTTTTTTGATTGTTCATCAAATTCTTTTTTTGCTTCCTCTATTTCTAATAATTGCCGCGGATCAGAAGTTATTACTTGATCTTCCGTATAAGAAGCAACAACCTTAATAGCAGCATGTTTGCTTCCGGCAAAAAATATACCCTCTCCAATTCCGCTTTCTAAAAGCAAATATTTTTCGCCTTCTGTTAACATAAAAGTCTTTTGTATAATTTCAATAGCGGAAGTTGTTTGTTTCATAAGCAGTTGAATCGAAGAATTGTTAACAATTGCCTGTCCATAAGGCGAAACAAGAAAATCATTAACATCCTGAGTAATAGTTGTGACACCTAAATAATATTTTCTGCATCTTTTAATCAAAGCATATATAAATTTTGCTGAATCCTCCCTTTGCATCAACCACCATGCCTCGTCAATAACTAACATTCTCTTTTTCATTTCCGAACGAACAACATTCCAAATATAATTTATAATCATATATATCGCTATCGGCTTAAGTTCATCTTCCAAATCCCTTACTGAAAAAACAACCAATTGATTATCCATATTAACATTAGTATAATTATTTAAAAGCCCCGCGAAAGTTCCTTCCGTATATTTTCTAATTCTTAAAACTAAATCATCTGCCCCTTCCATTCCTTCTAAAATTTCTTGAAAATCCTGCATCAACGGCATCTTAGCTTTTCTTAAATCAGCATCAGGTGTGATGTCTTTTTTAGCGTAAGTTTCTATTAAAGCTCGATCAATTAAGGAATCCTCTTGATGGGACAAATCGCCCAAGATTAATCTCATCATTCCTTTTAAAGTAATAACAGAGCTTCTAATAATATCCCCTGTTTTAACTTCCTTATCAATTGAGCGAGGCAAGTCAAAAGGGTTGATCTTTGTCTCTGAATTAAGCGAAATATTAATATACGACCCGCCTACTGCTTCGCTTAAATGCTCATACTCGCGTTCAGGATCAATAATTATTACATCAGTGCCAAACATCATACTTCTTAAAACTTCCAACTTAATGCTGTAACTTTTTCCAGCTCCTGATGTCGCGAATACCACCATATTAGCATTCTGCAAAGAAAATCTATCAAATAAAATTAAACTGTTATTATGGCGATTTATCCCATATAAAATGCCTCCATCAGAAGTAAGTTCAGAAGACATAAAAGGAAATGAAGATGCCACAGGCCCTGAATTCATATTAAAAGGAATTTGTAGCTGATCATCGCATAACGGAACAGAAGAATTAAACCCTTGCTCCGCCTGATATAAAACTCTTTTACTTAAAACTAATTTAGAACCAAACATTGCCTCTATTTCTTCTGTTATTTCTTCCAATTTTTTTGGAGAATCAGCATAAATAGTCACGTAAAGAAAAAATTGAAAAAAATGTTCTATCCCCTGGGTTAAGTCATCTCGCAATTTTTCAATGTCCCTTAAAGCTGTTTCTCTGATTGGATCTCGCGGAGCTCCTTTTTCAGCGTCAGCGATTAACTGAGCTTCCAAATTTCCAACTTTATCCCTTAACTGTTTTAAAACAACACTAGCTTTGATCGGCATAAAAAACATGCTTATATCAAAGGTTGAGCTAAAATTAATAATAGGAGAAAACCATCCAACAGAGATATATCGCGGATAATCTATAGTAAATAATGTTCTCGCGTATTTATCTCCTAATTGGACAAAAGCTGATTTAACCTCAAAAGACGACGGCGCTATAATATCTTTTACAGTTACTATTCCGCGCCTGTAAGCTTTTTCTTCTTCCAAAATAATTTTTTCTTTTTTTACTTTTTTCGCGTCTTCTTTTTCTCTTTGAATAAAGCCTAGCTGCTCTTTCTTAGCTCTAGCTTTTGCTAACTCTTTTTCTTGTTGTTTTATATCGCTTGGTTTAAACATAAAATTTTTATTTTTCCACTCTTAATTTTTGCAAATCAGGCAACGGCTGCTGATCAGATATGGAAGGATTATAAATATTATAATAAAGTTCAATTAAGCTTTGTGTATCCAATATGACTGAATTTAGACTCATACTGCTTAGGCCACTTATAGTAGTATCAACTCTTCGCATCAAATCTTTATGCCGCCTTAAAAAAACATCTCTTTTAAGTTTTACTACCGAAGCCGAAGAAAAAACTTCTAACATTTTTCTAAAAAATGATTTTTTCTCGTCTTGAAACGGACTATAGGGAATAACTATATAAAATTTCTTTGTCATAATTTGTCCGATTTTTACTAATTCAGAAATGTAATTGCGATATTCAGCAGTTTGCATTTTTAATAAATCATTTGTTTGCTCCTTTCCTAAAATTCTTAATTTTTGCAGATATTGATCAATGTTTAATTTTCTTGATTGAATAACAATTTGAAAAGGAAAATCAAAAGAATTTAAAAAATTTATGTAAGCTTGGATGATAGCTTCTTGCTCTTCAGCCGATTTTAAAGAAAAATTTATACTAGAAATCATAAGAACAGAAACCAATGTCCCATCTTTTAATATAACGCAGTCATCCTTTATTTCAGAAATGTTCAAATATTCTTGGGTTGTTTTTCTAATAATCTTTTTTTTAGCCATAATTTTTTTATAAGATGTTTAGGATAATTGGGAATGTAATTCTAATCTAAATTTACTTCCTCCTGATATCTGCCACCCGTGTCAACAATTAAGGATAATTTAGATAATTTAGATTTTACCAATATTTTTGGGCGTGATAAAACAACTTCTTTTTCAGCGTCCTTTTTATCAGCAATCCTGCTTTTAAATTCAGCAATGCCGAAATCCTTGCACCAAACTCTTCTTTTCGGTCTAATAGAAGTCTGTATAAAATTTAATAAAAAATAATGTATTGGACGACCATTAACTCTTGTAAAAGCAAAAATAGAAGCAATCCCAAAAATAAAAGCAGATAAAAGCAAAAACAAAAGAAAATCAACAAATTTATAAAAAATAATTGACAAAAGCAAAGCACACATTAATAAAATAAATTGCCTAATGGTAATAGGGCCAAAAATTTTATTTTCTATGTCAATAAATTGTGGAACAACAAATTGCCGCATTTTTAAATTTTAATTTTTAATTTTTTATACTCTTAATTCTCTATTTAATTGCTCTATTGCCTCAAATTCTTCCAATGTTAAAATTTGCTTTTTTTCGTTTTTCATCTCCTCAATGATATCATCTACTTGTTTGCGCTTGATGATTGCGTTATGCAAAATATCCAAATAAATTTTGTTTATTTCGCTTTTTTTCCATGCTTTCATGCCTAAACTGCCTTTTTCTAAAGATTCTTTTACTAAAATATTTATTTTTTCCTTAATTTTTTTAATAGCTTCATAAGGATTTTCAGACCAGCTTCTAAAATCTTTTATTGTTAACTCTGATAATTCATCAACAGGTCCGACAAGTTTTGATTTTTCATCAACAGAAATAATTTTGCCAACATCTTTTATTTCCTTTTTTTCAAAAATTTTTGGCTTAATATCTTTTTTTTGACTTTTGCTAAATAAAAAATCCATAAAAGATTCTCTTTTTTTAGCAGGCTCTTTTTTGTCTTCTATTTTTTTTCCGCCATCCACCGGCTGGCGGAGCTGATCATCTTTTCCTTGCTTTTTATCTAAAACTCTATCTATGCTTTGTTCTTCTTTTTTAGATTTATTTTCAATGCTATCCTGCTTTATGACAGCTGGCGGAGGCGGGCTTAAAATTTTTTGTTTTTTATCATTAATAACAACATTATCAATATTTTTATTTTCAGCATCTGGTGTTATTTTACCTGATTTTGAAACCAATGGCAAATCATATTTTTCTTCTATTGCTTGATCCTTGATTTTTTCTTGTTTTTGTTTTTCTAAACCGTCTCCATTTTCTATTTTTTGCTTTCTTATCTTTACAACTGATAAAATTTTATCCACAATTTCACCTGAAAATTCCATTCCTGCTTCATTTTCTCTTCTTCGCAAAATATCCTTAAAATCAATTTGGCTTCTTACGCCTTTAATAGCGCTAATAATAATATATTTGAATCTATTTTTTAATAAATCTTTTTTAAAATTAATATCTAATCGCGAGATTATTTTTTCTGCTTCCCTTTCCCAATCAACTGATTTAATAAATACTGACTTTAATTCTTTGATTTCATTTTCTTTTTTTTCAATCTCATCTTGCTTTCTATCCGTTGCTATTTTTTCTTCGCTTTTAATATTAATATTTTTTATAGGCTCATCTTTTACTTTCATAATCTTTCGCGAAACAACCGCTGGCTCTGCTTGTCTTTCGTTTTTAAAATCGCTTATAATATTAAATTCTCTAAATATTGATTCTTCTAATTCTCGCGATATTTGAAAAGCAATATTTTTTTCAAGCGCCAAGCGATTTTCCAAAAAATTCGCTAAATTATCCGCTTTATTTTTGTCAACAGCCACTTCCATTAAAATTAAAGCCAGCTTAATTTTATATTTTTTTTCGACTTCTTCCAAAGACGACAAAACCATTGGCGATGACAAAAATCGCTTTTTTTCTTCTGACAACTGTTCAAATTTTTGCAAAGTTTGCTTAAGCATAAAATATTAATAAATTTCTAATTTTCAATTTTCAATTTCTAAACAATTTCTAATAAATCAATTTTTCAATTTTTCATTTACTGTTTTTTAATGTTGTTGATATTTTATTAAAAATCAATGTTAATTCATGAGCTTCTTGCCAAAGATTTTTTAATTCTTTTTTTGCTTCCAAATTTACTTCCGCTAAAAGCTCCAACCAATATTTTGTTTCTTGAATTTCCTTTCTGCAAATAAATATTTTATTTCTAAAATCTTTCTTTGAACTCGCTCCATTAGCCTCGCAATAATTTGCTCCAACACTTGTTGCGGAACGAATAAGTTGAAATATAATATTGCTATTCATTTCATTCTTCTTTATTTTTAATAAAAATCTTAATATTTCTTTGCTAAATTTTTTTGTTCTCTCTTCTAAATTATAATTCATTTTATATTATTTGTTAATTGAAAATTAAATCATTGAAAATTGTTTAGAAATTAGAAATTAAAAATTGAAAATTATTCTGATATTTTATCAAGCTCATCCTGGATTGCTTTTCTTTCTAAGCTTCCTTTTTTATATTGATTAACAAGAGCGTTAAGTTCTCTTTTTCTCGCGACAATATGACTTCTGTCAATCTTTCCAAGCACCTCTTCTTCAATAACTTTTTTTTCTATTTCGCCTCTAAATTCATTTTCTAATTTGCCTGCTTTTTCATATTTGTAATCTTCCCGTTCTTGATCTGTTATTTCAAGTATATTAATTTCCGCTGATTCTTCCTTTGCTTTTTTCTTTTCTTTTTTTACTGGAATAATCTCCCAATCTTTAATTGGTATATTAGCCATATTATTAGGGAAAAATTTTAAATTGCCATAAATAGCCAACAATTGTTTTATTTTTTCTTTTTCTGTTTCTAAAACTTTTTTAGCATTATCAAAATGCGATAAATATTCAGAAATAATTAAACTATTAATCTTCGATGTTCCTCTTTCTTTTATAAAATCACTTAGCCAATTACCAATAGTTGGGCTTTTTATTTTATCATCAATTATAATATTTTGTGAAGTTAATTTTTCTACATTATTAGATAAATCTTTTAATAAATTTTGTTGAAAACTATCTAAATTCCACAACAAAAAAATTATTTTTTCATTTAATTGTTTTAATTTTTTATTTGAATAAAAATCAATAACATTTAATAATTTTTTTCTAAATATTGATCTTATTTTTTGTTCATCTCTTTCTAAATTAAAATTGTCTTCCCCAATAATTATATCTTCATATAAATAATCCAAAATTGGTTCGAAAATATATTTTTCTAAATCATTTTTAATATTTATGGCTGTATTATTATCTTTTTTATATTTATTTTTAAAATAATCTAACAATTCATCCATTAATAAATCTTTAGTTGCTACGCTAAAAACAATCGTGGAAAAATCCATATTGTATTTTTTACTTAACTTTTTAATTTCTTCTTTAATTTCTTTATTATCTATAGCGTTCTTTATTTCCCATGGCAATTCTTTAAATTTTTGATAATAATTTTGCGTCATAAAATATTTTATTCTTTATCGTTTTGAAAATTATTTTCCTCATTAATATTTTCTTCTTTTTCTTGATTATTTTTTTTAATTATTTTTTTTATATTATACTCTATATTTGATTCTTTAATATTATATTTTTTTACATCATTTTTTTTCTCTCTTTTATCTGGTTCATCTTGTTGTTGTATCTGACTTGAAAATTCTTTTATATTTTTTGATTGTTCTTTGATTGATTTGTCTGTTTTATATTTTATCTCACTATCTGCGTCTTTTTTAAATTGATCTGCATAATTAGTTTTACCGCCAAACATATCAACTTTCCCAACTTCACTCATACTATTTTTTATTTTTTCTCCAGTATCTTTAAATGTATTTCCTAAATCTTTTATAGAATCTTCTAAATTGCCAGTATCTATAGTGTCTGCCACCCGATTCTCTTCTACCTGTACCTGATTTTTTTTATAATCTCTTACTTTTTCTTGAATTTTTGGTTCATTTGAATGTTCTATTTCTTTCAACCTACCTGGACGCAAACCAATATCTTTCAAATTATTTTTAGTTTCTTTGTCCAACTGAGAACCTTTTTCCCTTACCCAAGTTTTTCTAGTGTTAGCCATGGCATCGGCAAAATATTCATGCATAACATCATTCTCCGACATATTTTTTCCATTATGCCAAATTTTTCTTATCTCGTCATCAATAAATTTTCTTTTATCATTATCTATTCCTTCCCAAACCTTTCTTAATTTATTTTGATCTACACTTTCCAATTGACTATGCATTGCTTCGTGAGCTATTACAGCGCGAGCGCTTTGCCCACCTCTTCCCTTGTTTATCAACTGTAAACTTTTAGAAGATTCTATTTTTTCTGTAATGTTTTTTAGTTCATCTTCATTATATCCTTGATTTTTAAGTAAACCAAATAATTTTTCTTTTATTTTATCTTTATCCTTTCCTTTTATATTTGCTCCAGCTCCTTTCAAATCAATTTGGTCAAAATCAAGCGCTAATCTAACATTATCTCTTTTTTCTCCTCTTAATAATTTATTGACTCCTGTAATTTTACTAATGCTTGGCGATTCTTTCTTGCTTTGAGATGAATCAACATCAGCCATAAAACGAGTATAAGCATTATTGACATTTTGATCTCCAAAATCAGCTTGATTAGCGGCTGATCTCCATAATCTCTGACCTGTAAGATGACCGTTTACATTTAATTGTCCTGATGTCTCGTCAATGTTAATATCATTAATATCAAGTCCTGATTCACGAGCGTAATATTCTCGCAAACCTCTTATTATTGCTCCTCTATCTGCCCTGGCTGTTTGAGAATTAGTGGACAAAGAACCGCTAATTTGCGGAGATAAATCTCCTTTTTCAAAAACCCCCTCATTAGACAGTCTAAACAACTCATTTGGAGTTAAATTATTGAATTCTTGATAACCTAAATCGTTAAGTCTCCTGAACGCCTCATTCTGCGTCTTTTGTGTTATTGGTCTATTATCTCTTCTAGATGCAAACATCTCACTGCTTGGCATTTTTTCTTGAGCTACTCTTTTTATCATATTTGCTCGTGCTCCAAATGCTCTCTGATTAGCTAATTTTGCAATAGTATGAGGGTTGTCATCAAATTTAGACACATATCTTCTTGCTTGTTCCTCTTCTTGTCTTTCTTTATATCTTAAAGAACCTAATGTTTTTCTTGCCAATGCTCCAGTGCCAGAAAATCTTATAAACCGGCTACTGCTACCAGAAGTTCTATCTAAAAAACCTTGCACATTTTCGCTCCTTGCCATTCGACTAAGAGCTGCATCTGGAACTGCTCTCGCAGCTCCAACTGTTGTTTTCCTTATTTTATCAAATCCGCCCTTCACTATCCTATCCCCTCTGCTAGTAATTGACCGATACGCGCCACCGGCGACTGACGCCGCCATTCCGCCAAGCTGTTGCGCCACAATCAAAGACGCCATTAACATCACAATCGCTAAAATAAAAGTTCCCATGACTTCGGCTGATCCAATAGATGCCAGTCCCACTGATATCCCTTCGTTCGCAAGCATATTGCCTTCAGGATGAAATATAGCGTTGCTAGTTCCTTTCACGGTTAAAAAAGATAACCAAATGAAAAAAGCTAAAACAGGTCCTGTAAAAACCCATTTTGTAAAATTTTGCACCCATTGCGAAGCGTATTTATTCCCTGCTGGCGAAGCTGAAAAAAGAAAAGCAAAAGGAGACAATATTACTAAAATCCAAAGCGCGGCGATCCTTATTACAAGAACTAAAGTAATTGCCGCTATTACTACTAAAGCTATTATAGAAAAAACTAAAGCTAAAATCATTGTGC
>JAYEJU010000028.1:0-7386 GCA_034660655.1 Patescibacteria group bacterium
ACAAATTTTTATCTTTTTAATAATTTTAATTTACCATAAAAGCAAAAACGTGCCAAAAATTGCAAATATTATTTTGAGTGAAATATTAAAATAAAATTTTGAAACATTATTTTTAACATTTTCAATTGTTGTAAAAAATGTGCGGTCGCGCTTATTTTACAACAATTTTTTTAAATATATTTTTATTATTTCATTCTGATTCTATTTTTTTGACTCTGCTCAAACCCTTTCAACATATTCCCCTGTTTCCGTGTTAACTCTTATAATATCATCATTGTTAATAAATAGCGGAGCGTTTATTGTCGCTCCCGTTTCAACTGTTACTGCTTTTGTGCCTCCTTGCGCCGTGTCTCCTTTAATCCCTGGCGGGGCTGATGTTACTTTTAATTCAACTTTGGTTGGCAATTCAATCGCAACAGGTTTTTTTTCAAAATTTAAAATATTTACTATTGTCCCTTCTTTTAAAAATCTGACTTTATCTCCCAATATATTTTTATTAAGCGAAAATTGCTCAAAATCGCTTTCGTCCATAAAAAAATAATCGCTTCCTTCACTATATAAAAAACTTGCCTTTGTTCTTTCTAGGTCAGCTTCTTCCATTTTATCAGAACCTTTTATAGAATGCTCTAAAACACTTCCATTAATTAAATTTTTTAATTTTGTTTTTAAAATAGCTCCGCCTCTGCCCATTTTTAAATGCTGGGCAAAAATAACAATATATGGTTCATTATTAAATTTTAGAGTGGAACCTAATTTGATTTCATTAAAATTTAACATGATTTTTTATAGAATCTTTAGGATATTTAGAATTTTTATGACTTTAAGGATAAATATTTTATCTTAACTATCCTAACCATCTTAAAAATCTTAATTATCTTATGAAATAATTATCTGCTAACAAACGGAAGCAACGCCATGATGCGCGCTCTTTTTATGGCTTTTGCCAATTTTCTTTGGTGCTTTGAGCAAACATGGCTTTTTCTTTTTGGCCTGATTTTGGCGTAAGAAGAAATAAAACGCCGCAAAAGTTGAATATTTTTGTAATCAATCTCTTGTATATTATTTACACAAAAATGACAATAAATTTTTTGAGGTGTATTAATTTTTTTATTCATAGGTATTTGTTAAAATGGTATATCCTCCACATTTATATCATTACTATTAGATTGTTGTTTTCCTGCTTGCTTATTTTCATCATCTGGAATTTCAATTACAGGCTCTGTGTCATTTTTAGCGCTTTGATTTTGAGATGTTTCGTAATTAGGCTGATTTTGCCCGAATTGAGAATTTTCAACGCGGTCTAGCATAATCATATTAATAGCTACAATTTCAGTGCGATATCTTTTTACATCATCCTGTCCTACCCAATCTCTTGTTTGCAGTCTGCCTTCAATATACACTTTTTTTCCTTTTTTTAAATACTGTCCGCATATTTCCGCCAATTTTCTCCAAGCAACAACATTGTGAAATTCAACTTTTTCTTGTTTTTGGCCTGATTGATCCATCCAAGTTAAATTAGTTGCTACTGAAAAAGACGCGACTGTTTGCCCCGAAGGAATGGTTCTAACGTCAGGATCCCGTGTTAATCTGCCAATAATCATTGCTTTGTTCAAATCCATAAATTTAATTTAATAATTATTATATAGCGTCGTTTAATAATTTGTCTAATTTTTCGTCTAACTCGTCAATGCTAAGATCTTTTTTTTCTGATTTTTTTTCTTTTCCGCCAGCTTGCGGATTTTTTTTGTTATCTTTATTTTTTTCAATCTTTTTTTCTTTTTCTTCTGTATCTTTTGTTTCTATTTTTTCTGATTTTTTATCTTCTATTTTTTTATCTTCTTCTTTTACTTTTTCAATTTTTGGCTCTGTTTTTATTTTTTTTACTCTTTTTAACTGTTTAATCTCTTTCACAATTTGAAATCTTATAATATCCTGATTAATGTTTAATTTTTGCGTAATTTTTTTAACAACATCTGTTTCAGCAAAAAATATAACTAATGTATAATACCCATAACGATATTGTTTTATCTGATAAGCTAATTTTTTCTTGCCCCAATTGTCTGTTTTTACGACAGATGCCCCGCATTCTTTTAAAATAGACAAAATTTTTTTATCTATTTCCTGAATTTCTGTTTCAGAATATTTAGCGGGAATAATGTAAAGAATTTCGTAGTTCATAATTTTTGACGCAAAATCTATAATTTAAATTTAAATTAATTATAGAAACTTTTTTAAAAAAAGGGATTTTGCGATTATATTTGAATTATTTAAATAATAAATTATACTTACTATAACTTTAAACTTTATAAACCTTGCTATGAATAACTATTTTTTTATTTTAGGGCAAAACAAAAACTTGTCAATAGCTGAAATTCTAAACAAACAAGAAATTAAAAAGCTAAACTTAGCTTTTAATGCTTTTAAAATTGGCAAAAAAACTTTGTTTTTAAAAACAAACAAAAAATTAAATTGTAAAAATCTTTTAAACAGCCTTGGCGGTTCTATCAAAATTGGCGAAATAAAAAAAGAATTTACAAATTTAAAACAAATAAACGCTAAAAATATTTTACCATTATTTAGCAAAACAACAGGCAAAACCATATTCGGATTCAGCGCGGAAGAAGTGATTGAAAAAAAATTTATTAAAAACTTGGCTATCCAGATTAAAAAAGAATTACGTTTAAAATCAATGAATTCACGCTGGGTAGAAGCAAAAGAAACCGCCTTGTCATCTGTTGTTGTGGGTAAAAATAGCTTAATCAAAAAAGGAGCTGAAATTTATATCTTTAAAATAGAAGAAAAATTTTATTTAGGCAAAACATTGGCAATTCAGGATTTTGAAAAATACAGCCATAGAGATTTTAATCGTCCGACAAGAGATATGACTTCGGGAACAATGCCGCCAAAACTCGCTCAAATAATGATAAATTTGGCTTGTTGCGATAAATTAGACATAATTTTAGATCCTTTTTGCGGCTCAGGAACTATTTTACAGGAAGCTCTTTTAATGAATTTTCAAAATGTCACAGGATCTGATTTAAGCGAAAAAGCAATAAGCGACAGTAGAAAAAATTTGGAATGGCTAAAAAATAATTTTCAATTTTCTCCCGCAGATTTTTGCGGGATTCAATTAGTGAGATCAGATGTTAAAAATTTATCGCAAAAAATCAAAGCAAATTCAGTTGACGCGATAATCACGGAACCGTATTTAGGACCAACAACAAACAATTATCAATTACGAATTATCAATTACGAATTACGAATTACGAATTTAATTTCAGAATTATCTGAATTGTATTTAAGCGCGTTTAAAGAATTTAAAAAAATTTTGAAAAAAGACGGAAAAATAGTTATTATTTTTCCAGCGATTAAAGATAAAAAAAATAACAAGCTAATTTATCTCGATATTTTAGATAAAATCAAATTATCTGGTTTTAAAATCGTTAAATTTTTGCCAAATGATTTGGCTTCCTCAATAGAAATAACCAATAGAGGATCAATAATTTACGCGAGGCAAACGCCTAATCAAAAAATCGCCCGCGAAATTTTTATTTTTGAAAAAGCATAAAATTTATATTCTTGGCTTGATAAAAATAATTATTAGCAATATATTTTAATTAAATAAAAATAAATAAAAACAACGAAATGTTGTTAGTAGAAAATTTTATAGTTACATTATTTGGAATTATCTTAATATCATTTAGTATTGCTCGTTTGATTTTCATTTATCACAACAAGCCTGAATTTAAAAAAGGAAGCATTTTTTGGAATTATTTCCGTTTAATTTCTTCCACAAAATATTTTGTTACAAATACCACGTCAGAATTAGACCCCTTTAAAATATATTGCGACAGATGCGAAAAAGATTATAGTCGTATTTCTGAAACTCAATCAAAAAAAGAAACTTTGAACTTTTTAGGAATTCTGGAGTTGGCATGTTATGAGAGAATTTAATGTTTCTGTGGCAAAATATTAAATTTTATAATGAAGTCTGATAGATAAAATCAAATAACAATCAATTAAACCGTTCTTCTTATAGGGACTGTTTTTTATTTATTAAACAAAAAATTGCAGACATCGCCTTCTTGCATTACATAATTTTTTCCTTCGGCGCGTATCGCGCCTTTTTCTTTCGCGACAATTTCCGAACCAAGCTCTATCAATTTATCAATGTTAATAACTTCAACGCGGATAAATCCTTTTTCAAAATCGCTATGAATTACGCCGGCGGCTTGCGGAGCTTTAGTTCCTTGTTTTATTGTCCATGCCTGATTGATATTTTTAAAAGAAGCGCTGTAAAAAGTTATTAAATCCAATATTTTATAAGAAGCAATGATCAATTTGTCTAAACCGCTTTCTTGAAATCCGAGATCCTTTCTATATTCTTTGGCTTCCTCGTCGTTTAGCCCAGCAAGTTCAGCTTCCATTTTTATATTCATTTCAATAGCTCCTAATTTTTCTTTTATTTCAGATTTTGTTTCTGATTTTTCATTAATATTTCTTAAATAAATCATTGGCTTTAAAGTAAGCAAATTCAGGCTATTAATTATTTTTTTTTCTTCATCATCTAAATCAGCTTCTATCACCAATTTTTCAGCTTGCAAACATTTTTCCGCTTTTTTTAACACAACTAACATTTTTTCTGTTATTTTATCGCTTTTGCCTTTTATTTGCTTTTCTATTTTTTTTATTTTGTTTAATACTGTTTCTAAATCAGACAAAATTAATTCCATATTGATTATTTGAATATCGTCTTTTGGTTTAATTTTATTATGAACATGAGTGATATTTGCGTCTTCAAAATCGCGCGCGACATGGCAAATAGCGTTCACCTCTCTAATATTTGATAAAAATTTATTGCCAAGCCCTTCGCCTTGGCTCGCGCCTTTAACCAGCCCAGCGATGTCAACAAATTCAATAATTGTGGAAATTTTTTTTGTTGCTCGCAAAACATCAGCGAGTTTATCCAATTTTTTATCAGGAACTTTTACTGTCCCAACGTTGGGATCAATTGTGCAAAACGGATAATTTTGCGCGTCAACCTGTTTTTTTGTTAAAGCTTGAAAAAGAGTTGATTTCCCAACATTAGGCAAGCCAACAATACCGATTGAAAAAGACATAATTAAAATGCAAAATGCAAAATGCAAAACTCAAAATGAATGATTCGTTTCGCAACAAAATTAAATTATTTATAGCTTAACATTTTGAAAAATTTTTGCAAACAAAAAAAGCAGTTTTAACTGCTTATTTTTGTTTTTGTTTTTGTTTTCTTTGATTTTTTATCTTATTAAAAGATAATAATATACTCTTTAATATTAAAGAATAGTATTTTGTGTTTAAATTGTTAAAGAACATTTTAATTTTTTTATAAAAGAGAAACTGTCGCCACAATAGTTCCCGCGATAATAGTTGAACAAACTGCTAATGTTGAAAATGCCACGGTTGCAATATTTCTATTTTCTTCTCTTATTTTTTCCATCTTATCTTTCATTTCTTTATCTTTTTCATTTTCTTTATTTTCATTAACTTCAACATCTTCACCTAAATTGATTTCTTCATAATTTTTTCCCATAAAAACACCCCCTTTCTTTTAACTTATACAATTATTATAGCATAAAAATTCTGTTTTGTCAATGCGTAAATATTTAATAAATTATAAATATTTTTTGTTATTATTATTGACAAAAAATAGATTTTTAATATTATATTTATATCTGCTCAAGCTCTGCTTAGCAGCCTAATTAATTAATTTAATTTACTAACCAAAATTAAATCTTTAAATTAATATGGCCATTTACTAGGCCGTATTTATTTTAAGATAAGCAACTTTATGGATGCAAACACTAAAAACAAAAAAGATGAAGGAAAATTTAAAAAATTATTAGAAAAGAATTTAGTCAAATTGCCTAAAGTCAACGATACCATAAAAGGTACTGTTCTTAATGTTTCTAAAAGAGGAGTTTACATAAATATTGACGGGATTACAACTGGATTAGTAAGAGGATATGAGATGATTGATGAATCAGGAGAATATTCAAACATAAAAGAGGGTGATGAAATTGAGGCTATGGTTTTAGAATTGGAAAATGAAAAAGGGGAAATAGAACTTTCATTAAGAAAAGCTGGCCATCAAAAAGCTTGGGAAAAATTAAACAAGCTTTATGAGAAAAAAGAAAAATTAAACGTAAAAATAATTGACGCGAATAAAGGAGGACTATTAGTTATGGTTGGACGAAGCAAAGGATTTTTGCCTGTGTCACAATTATCAACAAAACATTATCCAAGAGTTTCTGGAGGTGACAAAACAAAAATTTTAGACAAATTAAAATCATTTATTGGAGAAACTTTTGATGCCGTAATTATTAATTTAGATGAGAAAGAAGAAAAGCTAATTGTTTCAGAAAAGCAAGCAATGCAGGAAAAACAAAAAAAACAAATTTCTAAATACAAAGTAGGCGATGTTGTTGAAGGAATAATATCAGCCATAACAGACTTTGGAATTTTTATAAAATTTGACGGTTTAGAAGGACTTATTCATATTTCTGAAATAGCATGGCAAAGAATTGACAATCCAGAAAATATAGTTAAAATTAACGATAAAGTTAAAGCTGAGATTATTGAAATTAACGGAATAAAAATATTTCTTTCAATTAAAAAGATTACAGACGACCCATGGAAAGATATTGAAAAAAAATATAAAAAAGGAGATATTATTGAAGGCAAAATTTTAAAAATAAATCCTTTTGGTTTGTTTGTAGAACTGGATAAAAATATTCACGGCTTAGCTCACATTTCTGAACTTTCTGATGAAAACATTGATGATTTGAAAAAATTTGCTAAAATAGGAGAAAAGAAAAAATTTAGGATTGTTTCAGTTGAACCAAATGATCATCGTTTAGGCCTGTCAATCAAAGCATTAAAAAAAAATCATAAAAACTATGATGAAAAAGATGAAAAAAAAGAAGATAAAAAAAATAATCCGTTATCTGACAAAAAATCAAAAGTAAAAAAATCTGCCGTGGAAGAAAAACCTAAGAAAGAAAAGAAAGAGGATAAAGAAATAAAAAATGAAAAAGTAAAAGAAAAGCAAGAAAAAATCAAAGATAACAAAAAAAATCCGCCAGCTGGCGGAAAAGAAATAGAAAAAGAAAATAAATAAATATTAGCTTTATTAGCTTTTAGCTTCGTTAGCTTTTAATTTCATTAGTTTTGTATTATTATTTTAAAATTAAATAATTGGAAATTCATTGGAAATTGAAAATTAATCATTAAAAATTGACTTCGCGGGTATCGTATAGTGGCTATTACATTACCTTGCCAAGGTAGAAACACGGGTTCAATTCCCGTTACCCGCTCCAATCTAAAAGCTAAGGAAGCTAAAAGCTA
>JAYEJU010000028.1:7486-14982 GCA_034660655.1 Patescibacteria group bacterium
AATTAATCATTAAAAATTGACTTCGCGGGTATCGTATAGTGGCTATTACATTACCTTGCCAAGGTAGAAACACGGGTTCAATTCCCGTTACCCGCTCCAATCTAAAAGCTAAGGAAGCTAAAAGCTATAAGTTAATACGGGCCAGTAGCTCATCTGGTAGAGCGCCTCGTTTGCACCGAGGAGGTGGCGGGTTCAAGTCCTGTCTGGTCCACATTATGAATAAAGTTTACATATATTTATGATTAAAAATATTTTTTTGTCCAAAATATATTAAAACTAATAAAAATCATTGACAAATCAATGTAAATATGTTATACTGGCAAAATATATAAGACCCCTTTTAAACAAGGGGGTTTTTATTTTAAGAAATAAATAAATTATATGTTTTTAAGCCTTTTTTCTAATAAACTAAGTAAAAAAGAAGCAAAACAAAATAAAGAAAAAATAGAAGAAAATTTATCAAAAACAGCTCGTTTTATTATTTTGCTGTTGTTTGTTTTAAATTTTTCCTTTCCTCAGTTTTCTTTGGCAAATCCGATTAAACAAGAAGAAATAAAAAAAGAAGAGAAAAAGCCAATTGTTGTGATTCTCAAAAGTAATTATCAGACAAAAATAAAAAAACCTTTTATACAAGAAATCAAAATCGTGAAAAAAATCCCGGAAGTAAGTTATTCTAAATATATCACAGTAACCGCGTATTCCAGCACAGTTGACCAATGCGACAGCACACCGTTTATCACAGCTAACGGAACAAGGGTTTATGACGGAATTATAGCGGCAAATTTTTTAAGATTTGGAACAAAAGTGCGTTTTCCAGAGTATTCAGGAAATAAAATTTACACGGTTGAAGACAGAATGCACCAAAGATTTTCAAACAGGGCTGATATTTGGATGACTACGAGAACTCAAGCGATAAATTTCGGAGCTAAACGATTAAAAATGGAAGTGCTGAAAAAAAATTAACAATTACATAAATAACAAATAAAAAAAGCATTTTTAAAAACGCTTTTTTTATTTTTATAATATATGCTAAATATACTGGCTTGCAAATTTTTTCTTGATAGCTATAATAAAACATAATTGGTCTGGTAGCCAAGCGGTAAGGCAAGGGTCTGCAAAACCCTTATGCGCGGGTTCGAATCCCGCCCAGACCTCATTTTATTTTATATTTCTTATGGAACAAGCAATTAAAAATCCAAATATTAAACTTTATCCGATAGATAAAATTCTGCAAGTGACTCTGTTAAAAATAATTCCGAATTTTTTAACGCCAAACCATTTTACAGTGCTTCGCTTGCTGTTAACTCCGATAATTATTTTGTTTATTTTAAAAGAAAAAATTATTCTTAGCTTAATTCTTTTTTTGTTAGCCGCGCTTACTGACGCCATAGACGGAGCAATGGCGCGAACGCGAAATCAAATCACGGAATGGGGCAAAATATATGATCCAATAGCTGATAAATTGCTCATCGGCGCGACAGCATTTCTTTTAATCAGCAAATATTTAAACTTATACTTTGCTCTGTTTATTATTTTAATAGAAATTTTATTGGTCGCGAACGGAGCGCGGCGCAAATCTAATGGAAATATTATTGAAGCAAATATTTGGGGTAAAATAAAAATGATTATTCAAACTTTTGGAATAGCGCTTATTTTTCTTTTTATGATATTTAATATTCATTTTTTAATTATCGCAAGCTGGGCAATTTTAATTATTGCCTGCTTTTTTTCCATAATCAGTTTATTTACATATAGTTTATAAATTATGTTTAAAACCGTTTTATCCATAATATTAGGAGGAACGGCTTTTTTTATTTGCGCGCAAAGTTCTTTTGCCGCGAGTCAATTAGATATAAGCGTTATTGAAATCGCTACTTTTGAAAAAAGCGGTTATGAATGGATAAAAATCCACAATAATTCAAACAGTGATATAGATTTAGAAGCATGGAAATTTGTTGAAGGTTTTTCAGATTCAAAACCCGAAGGCGTAAAACATTCAATTAAAGAACATAACAACGGCTATATTATTTCTCCGCAATCATCAGCAATAATTTGTCAGACTCCTGAAAAATTTTTAGAAATATATAAAGATTATTCAGGAATGATTATTGACAGTTCTTGGTCATCGCTAAAAGAAGCTGGTGAAAGAATACAGCTGTTAGACGCTGACAAAAATATTATAGAAGATTTTACTTATTTAAAATGTTCTAATGCTGTTTTAAAAAGAAAAATTTTTGATTCACCTGATTATACTTCTAATAATTGGTATGAAGAAAGCGGCGCGGATAGTAAAACTGAAGAAGAAAATAAAAGCCAAAATTCATCATCAGAAAATAATAACCAAACTTCAAGTGATAAAAAAACTTCTATAAAAAGTATAATAATTATAAACGAGCTTTTTCCAAATCCTGAAAATACTGATAGCCAAAATGAATTTATTGAACTAAAAAATATTGGCAAAAAAACTATAAGTCTGAATAACTGGAAAATAAATGACAACAGCAAAAGAACCTATACAATAAACAATAATGATTTTTCAAGTTTGTTAATAAGACCAAATCAATTTTTTGTAATTTACAGAAAAACAAGCAAAATAGCGCTTAATAATTTTGGAGGAGATAAAATAAAATTATACGATTTAAATGGAAATTTAGCAGATGAAATTTCGTATAAAGAAAAAGCAAATGAAAATCAAAGTTATTCCCGCAATGAGAAAAACGAATGGCTTTGGACGGATGATTTTACGCCTGGTAAAAAAAATATTGTTGGAGAAAAAAATGAAAAACCAATCATTGCCATAGATGCTATTAAGGAAGCAATCGTTGGAGAACAAATAATATTTGACGCTTCTGATTCTTATGATATAGACGGCGATGATCTGTTTTTTATTTGGAATTTTAAAGATGGCGGGTCAAGCACATTGCCTTCTCCTGTTTATGCTTATCAAAATAGCGGAAAATATAAAATTAAGCTGTCAGTATTTGACAGCAGAGACGCTTTTACTGAAAAATCTTTTTACGTAAATATCAACCCTGAAACATCAGATAATAATTATTCAAATAAAACAGAAAATAATGAATGTTCTGAAATCATAATATCTGAAATTTTTCCAAACCCAAAAGGAAAAGACGACAATGAATTTATTGAACTTTTTAATCCAACCGCGAAACCTGTTGATTTAAGCGATTGGATATTAGACGATAATAGCAAAAGCAGCGGCTGGACAATTCCTGAGCAAACAATAATTAAAGAAAAAGAATTTTTATGTTTTTATAAACAAGACACGCATATTTCTTTAAATAATAATTATGATTCTGTTTTTTTAATAAATCCGCGAGAAGAAATTATCGCTGAAATATCTTATGAGCAAACAATAGAAAACCAAACTTACGCTTTTGATCCTGTTGATGAAAATTGGTATTGGACGCCGTCTATTACTCCAAACTCGAAAAATGAATTTATTGAATTTTACGATTCTTATGAATATAATTCTATTTTACCTGCCACAAACAACAATCTCAAAAATGGAATTAAAAAAGTTAGTATAGAAGAAATACAAAATTGCCAGCTTAAAAGTTTGATTCAAACAACTGGCATAGTCGCTGTCGAACCAGGAATTCTTGGAAAACAGATATTTTATCTTGATGGAATTCAGGTGTATAAATATGACAAGGATTTTCCTGAATTAAAATCAGGAGATGAAATAACATTAACAGGCGAATTAACAAAATCAAGAGAAGAATTGCGAATAAAAATCAAAAACAAAAAAGATATTATTGTTATCGAAGATAAAAAAAATGCCGAAGCATTAGAAATAAATATTGAAGAAATCGAGGAGCAATTTATGGGGCGTTTGGTGTTAGTAAGCGGTGAAATTATGGAACAAAAAAGTAACAGTTTATGGATTGACGACAATACGGAAGAAATAAAAATTTACATTAACAAATACACTGGCATTGAATTAGAAAAAGAAATTATTGGACGAGAAGCTGAAATCATTGGAATTGTAAGTAAGACAACAAGCGGTTTGCGTCTTTTGCCTCGCTACCAATCTGATATAAAATTAGGAAAAATTTTAGGCAAAATAGCAAGCGCGCAAGAAATTGATTTTACAAATAATGAACAATCTAATTTTTTTATTGAAAAAAAATATTATAAATATATTTTCGTAACCATTGCTGGGTTTTTGATTATTATCGGGAATTTAATTTGGAGGAAGAGAAAAAAAATATAAAACAATTTTTATTCTATTTCATAAATTTCAGCTTCTTCATCTTGATAAACCAAAACAAAACGATTATCTAGCATTAAATTATGTTTTAACGCTAAATGATTTTTATCAAAAAAAACAAATTTCGCGTTAAAATCATATTTTATTTTTTTATATAAATCATAGCTGTCTTCTCCTGTTGTAATTCGCGCGTATTCATCATAAAGCTGTTTATCATATTTATACATAAAAGTCGGATCCAAACCTAATATATAATAATTATGGTTGTTATAATAAAATAGAGAAGGAAAATCATCCCAATCAGCGTGAAAAATTATATCTTTTTTAAAAGAATATTTTTGTAAATACTCTGCTGAATTTTTATAAAGCGTTAAATTTGAACCAAAAGAAAGTTCTTGTTTTGTTCTTTTAACTTCTTTGAAAGTGACAACGCTAAAAACAAAAATCAAAAAAATAGCTGAACAATAAAACGCTATTTTTTTATTTTTATAAAATTTACTAAACAAAAAACAAATATCGCGGACAAAATTATCTTTTAAAGAAAAAGTAATTATAAAAGCTGACGTAAAAACTAAAAAAGGAATTAAATATTCAACATACCGCCTTGATTTTAAAGTTAGCGCTAAAAAAAAGAAACTCAATATTAAAAGCGAAACGCTTTTTGCGTTCTGATTTTTTATTGAAATTAAAAATAAAAATAAGGCGATTAAAAAAATAAAAAAAACAATTAACGAACTCTGCGCCAACTCAAAAAACGGATAAGCATACCATTCTCCTCCAACATTTATTTTATCCTGATAATTTATCAGCCCTATCTGAATAATCTGCTGATAATAAAAATAAAAATTTTTATAAAAATAAGGATTTAAAACAAGCCCTAAAATTATTCCTGATAGACAAATAATAATTAATTTAAAATCTATTTTTTGTTTTTGCTTATATAAATGCAGAAAATCCAATCTACTGCAAAATTTTCTAAAAACAGATTCGCGCTGAATTTTTTTATTTAAAAATTGCGAAAAGACAAAAACAAACGCTAACACAAGCATCAGCGGCCATCCGCCATAAGCCCAGACATAAAAATAACTTAATACAAATAATAATAAATATTTTTTGTTAAAAATAAAAAAAATCCCTAAAAACAAAAAAATCAATGATAAAGAATTTGCTTTAATCAATGATATGCGAAAAATAAACGGGGAGCTGGTTATTAAAATTATTGTCCAAAATAACGGAATTTTTATTTTCTCTTTTTTTAATAGCCAATAAAAAAGAAAAATAAAAACTGAATTTATCAAAGCTTGCAAACATTTTATTCCAATTAGATGGTCAGAAAATAACAGAGATGGAATTAAAATCAGATGATATAAAAAATGCTGATCAATATAGCCGTCTTTCAAAGTTGTAAATTGCAAATAAGGAAAATCCTGAACAATTCCTTGTTTGCTTATCATTTCAGTCATTTTGGCATGATAAAATCCATCAGGGTCGGGAAGCACAGGAGCTGATTGCAAAAAAAGAAAAAACAGAAAAGCAAAAAAGAAAATTAAAAAATAATCCATTTTGTATTTTAAAATTTTTTCCATAAAATTATCAAATTATCATCCTAAACTTCTTGCCTACCGGCAGGCGGGGATTCAGGATCTGCAAATTTATAAAATAGATTCCGTGTCCCCGCAATAAGCGGGACAGGCAAGCACTGGATAACAAATTAAAAGCACGGAATGATAATCTGATTATTTTTTTATTTTTTTTCTTACTACCGACATTTTTTCAATCCTGTTTTTTGCTTCTAAAATAACAATTTTATTTTGTCCTCCGTGAGCTTCTTTTATCTCGTTTAAATCTTCATCATACATTTTTTTTACTTTTAATTTTATTGTTTTGGATTTTGGCTGAATAATTTCCAAGCTGTCATTTAAAAAAATAACATTATGAACTTTCAAATAAACTTTATTTTTTATTGATTTCACGACTTCTCCAACAAATTGATAATTTGTTATTTTGTGCGACTCTTTATAATTTTGTTTCGCGTTTTCTTTTCCAAATAAAAAACCAGTTATATAATCTCTGTGAGTTAAAGTTTGCAATTGTTTGAATAATTTATTTAATTCTTTTTTTCTTTCAGAATTTTTTGATTTCAGACGCAGAGCTTGTGAATAAATTTTTAAAACAAAAGAAACATAAAAAACGCTTTTATTTCTGCCTTCAATTTTGAATGAACTAATGCCTGCTTTTTTCAGATCATCAAGATATTTTATCAAACAAATATCTTTTGAATTTAAAATATAACTTCCGTATTCATCTTCTTCTAATTTTAAAAAATTGCCCTTTCTTTTTTCCTCTTCTATATAAAAATTATAATTCCAGCGACATGGCTGGACACAATCACCCAAATTAGCGCTTCGTCCTAAAAAATAAGAGCTTAAAAGACATCTGCCAGAGTAACTCATACACATGGCTCCATGAACAAAATATTCTAATTCTAATTCAGGAACTTTTTTATGTATCTCTGCGATTTCTCGCAATGAAAGCTCGCGCGCTAAAATTATTTTTTTTACGCCTTGCTTTTGCCAAAATTTAGCGCTTTCCGCGTTAGTGCAATTTGCTTGCGTGCTAAGGCCAATGGGAATTTTAGGGCAATATTTTTTCGCTAAAACAATAATCCCTGGATCAGAAATAGTTATTCCATCCGGCTTCCAAATATTTATTTTTCTTAAAAATTTAATTATCGGTTCTAAGTGGCGGTTATGAGCGAAAATATTAACCGTGACATAAACCTTTTTGTTTTTTTCGCGCGCGTATTCAATAATGCTTTTCACTTCGTTTTCTGAAAATTTATTTACTCCCGAACGCAAAGAAAATTCAGGAACGCCAAGATAAACCGCGTCCGCGCCAAATTCTAAAGCGTATTTTGCTTTTTCAAAACTGCCTGCCGGCGCGATTAGTTCTAATTTTTTTTTATTTTTTAACATAATAAAAATAATTTTTAAACAAAATCTTTTTTAAAATTATATCATCCAAATAAATTTCTACAAGCAAAAAAAATGCTATTCGCGAAATTATAACGCTGATTTAACATTGAACATTTTAAAATAACAACCGAATTTTTATTGACTTTTAAGCTATTTTTGGTATTCTACAATCAATAATCTAAAAAATTTAATTTTTTGGATTAGAATAATAGAATAAAAGTACGTTTATAAATTTATAATAAATAAAAAATATGGCAAATAAAAAAAATAAATCAATTATTCTTTTTGAA
>JAYEJU010000029.1 GCA_034660655.1 Patescibacteria group bacterium
TCAAAAGGAGTTGAAAAAACTAAAACGCCTTTATCTTCCGCGTATTTTTTTAGCTTTGGCTGCCAATCCCAAGGGGTATGCGCCATTTGATAAAGGCTATAAAGAGTATGTCCATCCCAATCCGGATTACTGGATTTAACCTGAAAATACTTGTTCTTGCAGTCAAGAGTAATTGTATCTGCGGTATAGGTTTGCAATTTAACGGCATCCACTCCAGCTTCCACGGCAGAGTCTATAATTTTTAACGCTCTTTTATAAGATTGATTATGATTACCTGATATTTCGGCAATAATAAATACAGGATTGCCTGGTCCAATCTTTCTTTTGCCCCCGGGTGTATTTACTGTAATATCTAGCATAATTATTTAAGTCTATATACTCCATTATTAATATCTTTTACCCCTTGTTTTTCAAGTTCAATTCTTTTTTTAATTTTTTTACTTTTGTAGGCTTTTTCAATAGTGGTTTTCCATTGTTTTGGGCTATATTTTAAAAGTATATCTTCGGCTGATTCCAATTTTATTATATCATTCTTCAATAGTTTTTGTAATTCAGAATCCGTTTTTATCATAGCCGTAATTCTTGGTAAATGATACTTGTTTGAAATAATAATAGTTTGTTTTATATTGTTGTTATGGATAATTTTTTTTATTTCTTTGAGTTGTTGCCATGTATTGTTGGAATTTTTCTCTTCAATAATTTTTTGATTTGGAACTCCTAAACTAATTAATTCTTTTTTAATTACTTCGGATATATTGGGTGCGCCCGGGATATTTTTATATTGCCCTTTTCCGCCCGATGTTATTATTAAATTATCTATATTTTCTTTATATAAATAATGACCAGCTATAACTCTAATCATACTACCATCTGCACCAAAATTATCTCCTTCATCAAAAGTGGTGGTTCTCCATGAAAAGTTTTTATTTTTATATAATCCACCGCTCAATATAACTATTGCTTTGTCCATATGAATTAATATTGTAGATAAAGTTATTATTTTCTTTCTCTCGCTTTATGAAAATCTTCTGGTTTGTCAATATCAATATTTTCATCTTTATTCATAACTATGAATTGAACATTTTTTTCATCAACAAGATTGTTTTTTTTCATTAAAACATCATATCGTGAAAAATAGATTGCCCCATCTTCACGATACAACGGTTTGCAATATTGTCTATTTGTTATATTTTTAGGATAAAGACGTCTATAGGAATTGTCTTTTTTATGCCAAAAGTGTCCCAGGTCTTTAATTACACTAAGTACGCTATTACAATTTTTTTGTTTAAATAAATTTAATGCTTGTTCCACCCTTTCTTTTTTTAAAAAGGGTGATGTTGGGTAGAGTAATAAGATAATATCCGGTTTATAATTTTCTTGATCTTCTAAATATTTAATACAGTGTTGCAGGACCGGTAGTGTGGGGGTATTATCTTCGGCTAATGAGATGGGTCTTTTAAATAATACCTCAGCATTATATTTCTTGGCTATATTATTTATTTCATCATCATCTGAAGAAACGATTATTCGATCAATTTTTTTTATTGATTTAGCAAGTTCAATCGACCAAGCTATCAGTGGTTTGTCGTGAAGAGGCAGAACATTTTTTCTAGGAATAGATTTTGATCCTCCGCGAGCGATAATAATGGCAATAATTTTTTCCTTATTTTTTTTCATTTATTTTTTATTTATTATTAAAAATTTTTTAATTACATCACAAATATATTTTATATTTTTTCTTTTTAATAGTGTATGGCAGGGGAGAGTAATGCAGGAATTGTGATATTCTTCCATTTTTTTTAATTTTATTTTGTAACCTATTTTTTTATAATATGGATGAGAATAAACGGCTGGATAATGAAAGTTTATTCCAATCTTTTTATTTTTTAAATATGTTGATAATTTATCTCTTGTTTTACTATTTTTTGTCCTAATAACATGAAGATGCCACCCAGAATAATTATTAGATAATTCGGCGGGTAAAATAATTTCTTCAACATTTCTTAATTCATTTTTATACCATTTGATAATTTGACGCCTTTTTTTAATAAAATTATTTAATTTTTTTAATTGGGAAATTCCAAGTGAGGATTGGATATCGGTTAAACGATAATTATAACCTAATTCAGTCATTATATTTTTTCCATTTTTATCTTTATAAATTCCATGATTTCGCAATAAAATTAGCTTGTCATAGTATTTTTTATTATTAGTTAAAATTGCTCCACCCTCGCCAGTTGTGATTGGTTTAACAGGATGAAAGCTAAAAACAGCCATATCTGAATATTTGCAATTTCCAATTTTATTATTTTTATATTTAGCCCCTAAGGCATGGCAAGCGTCTTCAATAACTAATAATTTATATTTTTTTGCAATTTTATTTATTTTTTCCATTTCGCAAGGCTGTCCAGCAAAATGAACAGGGACAATAGCCTTTGTTTTTTTTGTAATTAATTTTTCAATTTTATTTTCGTCAATATTATAATTATCTAATTTAATATCGCAAAAAATAGGTTTTGCTCCGCAAGCTAAGAGCATGTTGCTAGTCGCCACAAAAGTATTAGGAGTTGTAATAATTTCATTATTTTTTTTAAATCCGGCTGTTAAATAAGCTAAATGCAAGGCTGTGGTTCCGTTGCAAACAGCAATAGCATATTTAGCTCCGCAATATTTAGCTAAGGCTTTTTCAAACTCAAAAACTTTGGGTCCCTGCGCAAGCCAATCAGATTTTAAAGTTTTTAAAATAACGTTAATATCATTTTTATCAATAGATTGTTTGCCGTATTGTATCATATATTTAGCATTTTTTTGAAATTTTCTATGTTCAGCCACTTCTTATTCGTATCGCTTGTAAATCTAAAATCTTTTTCTATTTTTTTACCTATTTTAAAATATTTTTTATATTTTTCCGTTCCTAAAAATTCAGGTAAAACTACATAATATTTCTCAAGTGATAAGGAATGTCTTGCTTCTTGTTCAGTCAATAAAATTTCATGTATTTTTTCACCTGGTCTTATTCCTATTATTTTTTTTTCTGCATGTGGAGTTAATGCGTCAAATAAATCAACTAATTTCATGCTCGGAATTTTTGGTATAAATATTTCTCCACCCTCCATATTATTTAAAGCAAATAACACCAATTCAAATGATTGATTTAATGTTATCCAAAATCTAGTCATTTCTAAATTTGTAATTTGAACTTTTTTTGCGTCTTTGTTTCTTAGAAGTGTCTCAATTATACTTCCTCTGCTACCTATAACATTTCCATATCGCACACAACTAAATTTTGTTTTACCGATGGCGTAAGAATTTCCGCTAATAAATAATTTTTCAGCGCAAAGTTTAGTTGAACCATATAAATTTACTGGTTGAGCAGCTTTGTCCGTAGATATTAATAATATTTTTTTACCTTTTGGTCAATAGCCGCTTCAATAACATTTTGGCTTCCTAAAATATTGGTTTTGACTGCCTCAAACGGATTGTATTCTAAAGCGGGAACTTGCTTTAAGGCGGCAGCGTGAATAATAATATCTACATTATTAAACGCTCTCTGTAATCTTTGTAAATCACGAACATCTCCGATAAAAAATCTTAATCTTTCATCATTAATCTCTTTTTGCATTTTAAACTGTTTTAATTCGTCTCTACTAAATATGATTAATTTTTTTAAATTATAATTTTTAAGTAAATATTTAG
>JAYEJU010000030.1 GCA_034660655.1 Patescibacteria group bacterium
TTTTAATTCAATATTTCCATTTTTAATAATTATATAATTTGACGGAACAGTAGTCCATGATCCGCTGTTATAATAATTAACTTTTGAAGATTTAAAAACTTCGGCCTTATGCGTATGTCCACAAAAAACAAAATCAGCTTTGCGTAATTTAGCGTAAAGAATCGCTCCATTTTTTACTTCTTCAGACATTCGCAAATAACTTTTAGTATGATTTTTTAACCAGTGAGTTAAAAATTTATTTTTAGTGTCTAAGCGTTGAGCAAAATAATAAAACCAAACAGCTATTTTGCTAATCAAAATATTCTTGTATAAAAAACGGTCAAACTGATGTCCATGAATCGCTAACAACTTTTTATCTCCTAAATGCCAAAAATATTTTTTATAAATTTTTATTCCCAAAAGACTGCTTAATGTCAAAGCTGGACCATCATGATTTCCGCATACCCAAACAACTTCTCGCATTTTAGAAATTGAACGAATTTTAGAAAGAAAATCCCAATGCTCAGTATGCAAACGATTAAAATTTAGGCTGTCAAAAATATCCCCATTTAAAATAAGTCTTTTAAAATCATAACTTTCTATTATTTTTATTGCCTCAATCGGACGGCTTGTTTTTAATCCTAAATGAATATCAGAAAGTATTAAAGTGTTGATTGATGTTTTATTTGGCATAATATTTAATTATTCCATTTTTTAGCTTAAAAGTCAAAATAATTTGCGTCAAGCGCTATTTTGTATTCAAAAAAATTAATGCCAATCTTATTTTATCATAAGAAATTTCCTCTTTTAAATATTCAAAAATAACCCGAAGTCTTATCTGTTCATTTTCCAAAAAATCGCCCCTATTATTTTTCTCTTTGATTTTTTTAATCGCTTCAAAAATTTGTTTCAAACTTTTTTCATCCGGCTTTAAATGAGAAAAATCAAAATCCGGCCACGCCCCAAAAATTTTTTGAATGTGGCTCATAATTGTGCTTTCAGTTAATTTTCGTTCCTTGGAAATTTCCAAAATCGTCTTTTTTTTAATCAACAATCTCTTAGTGATCTCTAAAGTATTTTCTTTTTTGAAAACATTTGTCTCACTTTTTTGTCTCTTAAGTATTTTTTTGTTTTTTTTAATTTCATTTTGCTTAATTGCGCCGTTATTTTTAACAATAAATTTTTCAAACATTACCTTCTTTTCTTTTTCAAAAAAAGATTGGAACTTAAGCTCATTTAATCGCGAAAAATTTTTCATTTCTCTATCAACATCTAAAACAAGTTCGTCAACTAAAAGAGCGATTTTATTAAGCCCCGTAAGCCTTAAGCCTTTAATAGATTTAATCCGCGACAAAGCCACATATCCCTGTCCAACCTCAAAAGTTTTAGACAAATCAATTTCCGCCGCGTCCAAAGTCATACCCTGGGATTTATGGACTGTTAAGGCCCACGCTAACCGCAAAGGAATTTGACTCACAACAGCTTTAATTTCTCCCCTATTATTTTCAAACTTCCAATCTTCAAATTCAGCCTTAATTTTTCTGCCAGAAAAAATTTCTACAATCGGCGCGCCTGTTGTCTTGCTAAAGCTCATTACTTTTCCTAATGTTCCATTAATATAGCCAGCTTCATAATTATTTTTAATAAAAATAACAAGAGCTCCTTTCTTCAATCTCAATTCCTCGCTTACGAGCGATGAATTCAAAATTCTTTCAATATTTTTTTTAGAGCCTTTATTGCAAGACTTAAAAATCCTCATTTCGTCTGGAAGCGCTTCAAGCTCTTTTTCATTTATTCTGTCCACATCTTCATTATGAGTATAAAGCTTAGCCGCTTTAAAGCCGCTTTTTAATTCTTTTTTATAACAAGAGCGGAAAATTTCCATAGAATATTCTGAAACCGATCCAGAGCGAATTTCATCTAAAATATTTATTAAGTCCTTATCGTTTTGCCTAAATTTTTCTTCTAAATAGCAAACTTTCAAATCAGAATTTTGCCAAACCATAGATTGCCATGCGAATTTTATTTCCTTGGCATTTTTGCTAATTGGCGGCAATTGAAAAAAATCTCCCGACAAAATCAGCTGAACGCCGCCGAAAGGCTGATCAGAAGATTTAAAAGCCCGCAAAATTCTATCCATAGAAGAGAATAAAACAGGAGAAACCATTGATATTTCATCAACAATTAAAATTTTCAATTTACTAAGGCGATTATAAAGAAATTCCTTTTGCAATAAACGGTCTAAAAAATATTTATCAACATTTTCTTGAATCCCAATTCCAAAAAAGGAATGGATAGTCATTCCTTTAATATGAGAAGCGGCAATACCGGTCGGCGCTGTAATGGCAGGATTTATGCCACGCTCTTTTAAATATTGGATATAAGTATTTAAAAGATATGTCTTGCCTGTTCCCGCCGACCCGGTTAAAAAAACATTTTTCCCCGCTTTTAAAATTCCAAACGCTGTTTCTTGTTTCATTGGTTGTTAGTGATAACAAAAATAGTTAAATTTTGTTTTTAAAATGTCTGTTAGAAAACTCGGAATAATCAATCTCCCAATCCACTTTTCCATTTAATTCCATTTTTTTGATTTTTTTTATTCGCTGTAAAATTTTTTTATTCTTTTTTAATTTAGCCATAAATTTTATTATTTACTTTATTTTTTTCGCAAATGGACAAAAATTTTTTTCAAATCCACTTCAAGATTTTCTTGATTCATGTCGTCCATAAATTTGTAAATCAACGCATTGGTAATTTAATCCACTTGTGATATTGGGTTGATAACATTTCCAACGAGGATATTTCTTGCTGAGTCAATTTTTCGTTTTATTTCTGAATTAAGTATAGTTATTTTTTCTTTAATAACAATAAAACTAAACCTACCATTTTATCTTTATCTTTTGGGTTGCTCTCGGCGATAAGAAGTGTGAACGCAGTCAATGCTTCTGGCGTCATACTCGCGCGCAACAATCCAGCTTTTCGCAAAAACCAAACAAAAGCAAATGCTCCACTTCGTTTATTGCCATCTACAAATGGATGATTTTTGACCATAAAATACAAAAGATGAGCAATTTTTTCTTCAACAGTCGGATAAACATCTTTTTTAAATATAGTTTGAAATACATTGCCGACAATTCCTTGCACCGCACTTTTACTCCGTTCTTGCCCAAAAATATTTGTGGCTTGTTTTTTTGAAATCAAATTTTGCTTTAACTCTTGTAAAGCGCTCAAAAGTTCATCAGAGGTAAACATTATTTTTTTCTTTGTAATTACGCCTTTTGGAAATATATCTTTATCATACGCATCCAAAGAAAACCATGTGCCAGCAAAAGCGTTGATTAATTCTAACACATCTTTTGCGCGCACTTCATCGCCCTTTGGCAAAAGTGCTTTGACATCCGCAACCGCATGCAAAAATTGCTCGTAATTTTGAGCAATGCGTTTTTTGTTGATCGTGTAGCCATAAAGCAAGTGCTGTCTCAATACTTTTGTTGCCCACTTTCTAAATTCAATGGCTTTTGCCGAATTTGTTCTGTATCCAACAACTAAAAGAATGTCCAGAGAATAAAATTTAACCAGTTTGTCCGAATTTGCAATGTGCATTTTTTGCACATTGCTTTTTTCATTAACTTCTCCATCTTTTAAAATTTTATTGATATGTTTTGTAACAACCGTTCTGTCTAT
>JAYEJU010000031.1 GCA_034660655.1 Patescibacteria group bacterium
TAACCTCTTTTTTAAATTGGTCTCCTCTGTCTTTGAAATTTTTAAAAGACAGATAGCTTGGAGACGCTGGAGAAAGCAAGCAAATTTTTTCTGGACTTGTAATTTTAAAACATTGTTGGACGCAATCGTTCATATTTTTTATTTGTTTTTTTTCAGGCAAACTGCATTTTTTGTCAGACTTTTGATAAATTTTTTTTAAACTTTTCCAAATATTTTTGTCTGAATTTTTAAAAAAAATTATATTTTTAATTTCAGCTTTTAAAATATTTTTTACTAATCCATCAAAATTATATCCCCTGTCCAAACCGCCTAAAATAATAGTATCTATATTTCCGCGACCTAAAGTTTTTATGGCTTCAATCGTTGACTCAGGAGTAACAGAAGCTGAATCATTATAAAAACAGATTTTTTTAAATTTTCCAATATTTTCTAAACGATGTTCAAGCGCTTTAAAGTTAAGAACAGCTTTTTTTATTATTTTTGCGTCAATCTTTAAAATTTTTGCGATTATTGCCGCGGCTAAAATATTTTCTTTATTATGCGCGCCTTTTAATTTTAAAGAATTAAGAGAAAATATTTTTTTGCTGTTTAGCGTTAAATAATTGTCTTTGCTTATGTAATTTGTTTTATTATTATATGGATAAAGAATATTTTTTTTATTTTTTTCTAAAAAATTTTTTATTTTTTTAAATTTAGCGTTATAAACCGCTTTTGTTTTTCGCGAAAAAATATTTGTTTTTGCTTTAAAGTATTTTTCTAAATCACCGTGATAATCCAGATGATCTGGGAAAAAAGAAGTAAAAATAGAAATATAAGGAGCTTTTTTCAAATCTTCAAGCTGATAACTTGAAAGCTCTATAACAAAATAAGAATCTTTGCTGTCGCGCTTCAAATAATCAAAAACGGGATTGCCGATATTTCCGCATAAATAGGTTTTGAATTTTGCTTTTTTCAAAATATCATAAATAAGCGAAGCTGTTGTGCTTTTCCCTTTTGTGCCTGTAATGCCAATAACTTTTCCTTTAATATTTTCAAGAAACAAATTAGTCGCTGATGTTATGATTGAGCCAGCTTTTTTTGCTTTTTGAATTTCTTTTATTTTTGCAACGTTAATCCCGGGAGATTTAATAATTACTTCAGCGCTTTTTAAGCAATCCAAATAATTTTTTCCTAAACAAAATTGAATATTCTTGTCTTTTAAAATTATTTTTGGAATAGACTTTTTAAAATCAGTAAAATTTTTTTTATCAGCGACAATAATTTGCTTTTCTTTATCCAAACTTCTTAAAAATTTAAGAACAGAAAGACCTTCCAGACCAAATCCTAAAATCACTATTTTTTTTTGCATTATTTTTTTTAATTCCATTTTTTTATAAAATAACTATTTTTAAATTCTTGTTTTTTAATAATAAAAGATAATGCTTTTTTTACTTCTTTTGGCGTTCCAACGCATTCTAACGGCTTGTGATTTTTTTTGCCCAAAAGTTCTAAAAAAGTATTTTCTAATTTTGGATCGTTAAGCAAATCTTTATTAAAAATTTTTAACAGTTTTTTTTTAGAAATAAAAGCTCCGATTATTAAAAATACAAAAGCGCATTTTGGGCAGCTACCGCACCATAAATTAAATTTGGGCCTCTTTTTTTTGTCTTGTTTAAAATTAGCATTGCAACTTGAAAAATATTTAAAATATTTTGGATATCGCGAGAATAATTCAGCTATTTCTATTTCATCCATCTTTCTTAATAAGCTAAAATATTTTATATCATCTGTTATAAATTTGCTTAAATATTTTGAAAAATCTTTTTCAAATTCCCAACTTTTGGAATATTGGTGGTTAACCATCAGCCCTTTGTATAATATATTTCCATAATTAGCGCTTTTTTCATTTGACATAACAACATTTTTAAATCCAAAAAGTCCGGCAGCAAAAATTTCCACAAAAGCGTAATAAGCTGAAACAGGAATATGTCCGCTATAAGCTTTTGGTAATTTTTTTAATCGCGAATAAATTATCCTTTTTACGATGATTGTTTGCTTTTTAGCGATTTTTGCCGTATTTATTTGAGGTTTTGAATCTCCAATATAAAATAAAGCAAAATCTTTTTTTTGTTTTTTTAAAATTTTTGAAGAAACAATTGAGTCTTTGCCTCCGCCCCAGCACAAAAGATTTGATTTTAGTTTTTTTAATTTTATTAAATTTGTTTTAAAATTTTTATAAGGAAATTCAGGAGCCATTTTTTCTGGGTCTAATTTATTTTCAAAATAAAATTGTCCCATTCCTTTATAATATAGTTTATTCCAAAATTTTGCCTGTTCTTTATTAATTTTTCCTGATTTTATTATGATTTCTTTTGGGCAATATGTTTTCCAATAGCTTAATCCGCATGCCAAATGAATATTAAATAAAAGTTTATTAATAAAATCTTTTTTCTCTCTCAGCCTATTTTTACTTAATTTTTTAATTGGAAAAAACAAAATTTCTTTAAATTTAATTTTTTCGTTAATTGAATAATTAAAAACAGCCTTTCCTGCGTTAAAATCAAAATCATAATTTTCAAATATAAATTTTTTATGTTTCATATATTTTTTTTATAACAGAATTTGCCTCTTTTTTAGCAGTTTCAATATTTTGCTGAGAAACAGAAAAAGATGTGTTAATAATTTTTGCTCCGTTGCTGTTATTAATTACAAATCGCACTTTAATGTCTCCTGTTTGTTTTTTAAAAATTTTTTTTAGTTTCACTAAATTTTGTTTTTTTATAAACTGCGGAATTTTAATGTCAACAAATTTATTATATTGATGTTGCGTGTTTTTGTCGCTGACATTTAAGCTTTCTGATTTTTTTTGATAATAAAAATTATTTTCATGCCCATTTCCATTATAATTTGATTTATTCAAACCAAAAAAAACAGAATTTATATTATCCAAATTTAATTCAGAAACAGATTCAACGATCAATTTTGGCACACCGTCTTTGTCAGATAGCCTTCCTTTTGCCATTATAATTTTTTCTTCCTCCCATAATTCTTTATATTCTAAAAAAATTTTAGGAAAAATCAAAAGCTCTAAATTGCTTGTTGTGTCTTCAATTTTAATAAACAGCATTGTTTCCCCGTTTTTTGTAAAAATTTTTTGAATTTTAGAAATAATTCCAGAAATAATAATTTTTTGCTTATTGCTTGCGTTGATTTTATTAATTTCAGCCAATGATGTTGCTTTCCCTTTTAAAGCCGAAACAAATTTAGAAAAAGGATGATCGCTTATATAAAGACCTAAAAGCTCTTTTTCCCAGCTTAATTTTTCATTTTTGCTTATTTTTTCATTGTCGTTTATGTTTTCTAATTTTAAAGTCGCCTTGTAGGGATTAGAAAGCATTCCTAACAAATTTCCTTGTTTATTATTCGATTCTTCTCTATTCTGCCTTACGAATGAAAGAATTTTTTCTACATTAAAGAGCAATTTGCTTCTTTCATCAAAATGATCAAACGCCCCGCATTTTATTAAGCTTTCCAAGGATTTTTTGTTAAGATTTTTGTCTTTAATCCTTATTAAAAAATTTATTAAATTTTTAAACTCGCCTGACTTTTTTCTTTCTTTTATAACTTTTTCAACAATATTTCCGCCAACATTTTTTATTGTTAGCAATCCAAATCGTATCTGCCCTATTTTGTTTTTGTTATCTGCTAATAAAGGAACAACAGTAAAATGCTTAAAACTTTCATTAATATCAGGAGGTAGAACTTCTATCCCGATTTTTTGGCATTCTTGAACATCAATTGCTATTTTGTCAACATCGCCTTCGTTGGAAGATAACAGCGCGGCCATAAATTCTACTGGATAATTTGCTTTTAAATAAGCTGTTTGATAACCGATTAAACCATAACAAGCGGCGTGGCTTCTGTTAAAACCATATTCCGCGAATTTTTCCATATCAGAAAAAGTGTCTCTCGCGAGTTTTTCATTAAGATTGTTTTTAATACATCCTTGAACAAATTCGTTTTTCATTTTAGCCATTAAAGACGCTATTTTTTTCCCCATTGCTTTTCTCAAAGTATCAGCTTGCCCTCCTGTAAATCCAGCCATATCTTTTGAAAGCTGCATTACCTGCTCCTGATAAACAATCACGCCATAAGTATTTTTTAAAGAGTTTTCCATAATAGGATGTTTAAAAACAACTTTTTTCTTTCCGTGTTTTCTATCTATAAATTCGTCAATCATTCCTGAATTCAAAGGACCTGGACGATAAAGCGCGACCATTGCTATAACATCTTCAAAAACAGACGGTTTAAGTAATTTTAAATATCTCCGCATCCCCGAACTTTCGAATTGAAAAATGCCTGTTGTGTCGCCTTTCGCGAATAGCGAAAAAACATTTTTGTCATCTAATGGGATGTCGTCAATGTTAATTTCAATATTTTTTGTATTGAGAATAATTTTCAGTGCGTTTTCAATAATTGTTAAATTTCTTAAGCCTAAAAAATCCATTTTCAATAATCCCAAATTATCCATCATTTTTCCGGAATATTGCGAGACGATTGTTCTATCTCCACTGGACGCGTATTGCAAGGGGACATTTTGGTCTAATGGATCTTTTGTGATAAGCACGGCGCAAGCGTGCGTGGAAGCGTGGCGCGCCACTCCTTCTAATTTAATGGCGGTATCTAAAATTTTTTTCGCGGCATTTTCATTTGCGTAAATTTCTCTTAGTTCAGCTACTTCTTCAATGGCTTTTTTTAGCTGAGTAAACATAGGAACCATTTTTGCCAATTTGTCGCAATAATTGTAATTAAAATCCAGAACTCTGCCAACATCGCGAATAGCGGCCTTTGCTGCCATTGTTCCAAAAGTAATAATCTGCGAAACCCTGTCGCGCCCGTATTTGTTTTCAACATAATGAATAACCTCATCTCGGCGAGTATCAGCAAAATCCAAATCAATGTCAGGCATAGAAATTCTATCTGGATTTAAAAATCGTTCAAACATTAAGTCGTATTTTAAAGGATCAATATTTGTAATTCCAGTTAAATACGCGATTAAACTTCCAGCCGCCGAACCTCTGCCAGGACCGACTACAATTTTTTGATTTTTAGCCCAATTCACAAAATCCTGCACAATCAGAAAATAAGACGAAAATCCTGTTTTATTAATAACGCCTAATTCATAGTTTAATCTGTTTAAAATTTTTTTTCTAAATTCATCATAATCATTCGGCCTGTTTTTGTTTCCATCGTTAAAATATTCAGGGTAGCGTTTTTCAAATCCTTTTTTACACAAACTTTTTAAATATTCCTCATCTGTTTGTTTATTTGGAACATCAAATTTTGGCAAATTGATTTTTCCCAGTTCAATTTTTAAATTGCATTTTTTAGCAACTTCTTCCGTGTTTTTAACAACATCTTTAAGATCATAAAAAAGCTCCAACATCTCTTTTTCGTTTTTAAAACTGCAATCCATCCCCATCATATTCATTCTGTCTTCGTCTTTTTTTTTCTTTTTCATTTGCAAACATAAAAGCACATCTTGCGCTTCTTCGTCTTCAATATTTAAATAGTGAACATCATTTGTCGCGACAACAGAAATTCCCATTTCTTTCCCTATTTTTATTATTCCTTTATTTGCTTTTTCTTGATTTTCAATATTTGGATGCCTTTGAACTTCTAAATAAAAATCATCGCCAAACAGATTTAAGTATTTTTTAACAACATCTTTTGCTTTGTCAACTCCTTGATTTATTACTGCTTGCGGAATTTCACCTTGCAAGCAAGCTGAAAGACAAATAAGCCCTTCATTATATTTTCGCAAAATTTCCCAGTCAATTCTTGGCTTGTAATAATAACCTTCTAAATGCGCTAATGTCGTGAGTTTTAACAAATTATGATATCCTGTTCCATTTTTCGCCAATAAAACTAAATGCCTGCGAATTTGTTTTGTCCTGTCCAATCTTGAACCGTCAACTAAATAAGCCTCGACGCCTATAATCGGCTTGATGCCCGCTTTAACGGCTTTTTGATAAAATTCAATAGCTCCATACATAACGCCATGATCAGTCAGCGCAACAGAATCCATATTATATTCTTTGGTTTTTGCTATTAAATCGTCTATTTTTATCAAGCCGTCCAGCAAGCTGTAATGGCTATGGACATGCAGGTGGGTAAATTTCATAAAATATATATAAAAAATTTAAAACTAATAAATAGAAAGTTTTAAGTTTTGAATTGTTTTTTTGCATTTTGCATTTTGAACTTTGAATTTTATTTATATATTAAAGTATTTTTGAATTATTAGCAATTATTTTTATTCTAATAATCTTTCTATTTTTTTTATTTGTTTTTTCCAGCTGAATTCTTGCTTCACTCTTTTTTCCCCGTTTTCGCCTAATTTTTCAGCAAAATTTTTATTATTTAATAATTTAATAACAGCATTGCTTATTTCATTTATGTTAATAGGATTGACTAACAGCCCTGTTTCATTATGGATAATCGCTTCAACAACTCCTCCAGACTTTCCTCCAATAACAGGCTTGCTAAAACAATTAGCTTCTAAAAAAACAATGCCAAAACCTTCAACATCTTCGTTTATCCGCCTGCATGGCATAATAAATAAATCGCATAAATCATACAATGCTTTAATTTCCTCATCCTTAGCGTTTGGAATAAAAATTATTTTATCATATACTGAAAATTCTACACTAAGTTTTACAAGTTTTTTTCTATAATACGCATCTCCGCCAGCCACTATATAAACAGCGTTTGCTACTTTCGATTTAATTTTTGGCATTGATTCTATTACCATATCAGCGCCTTTTCTCTCCACCATTCTGCCGATTGTAAGAATGATTTTTTTGTTTTCTAAATTGTATTTTTTAATTAAATAGTTTTTTCTTTTTTCATCAGCCAACGGTTTAAAATAAGGGCAAGGATAAACAGTTGTTATTTTATTTTTTTTTATTCCTAATTTTGTTAATTCTTGTTTTGTGAAATTGCTATTAGCTGTAATATATTTCGCGTTTTTTAATATTTTTTTTAACAAATAATTTTTTCTTTTTGATTTTTGCGCGGATAATATGTCAAAACTATGCGTTAAAACAATATAATTAAAATTCATTATTTTTGATAAAATCATAGCAACGGTTCCTAATGGCAAAACCTGTCCGACTAAAACTGTTTTTATTTTTTCTTTTCTAATTATTTTATACAAATGCCAAAAAGAAAAAAACCATTTTGGCCATATTAGCAAATTTGTTAAAAGATTTGCGCGATATATTTTGTAAGATTTTTTATCTTCGCCTGCTTTATCATCTCTGATTGTTAAAATAACAATTTTGTCTGATGGTAGATACTCGCATATTTTTCTATAATAATTTGCGACCCCGCCTAAATTCGGCGGAAAATCAATTGTAAATAAAAGCGTTTTATTCATATTTTTTTATACCAATAGAAATTAAAATTTTTTTAAGATCGTTTTTTGAAAAGCCTTTTATTAAATACAAAAATCCAAAATAAAATACTGCTGACAAAGGAATAATAAACAGCCAATTAATATATTGCTTTAAAAAAATAATTCCAACAGCCATTATAGACGCGCTAATAATGTTCTGAACAAATTTTGTGCTCAGTAATTTTTTATCATAGGCAATAACTTGTCGCGCGTAATACATTCCCAAGCCAAGCATTAAAAATTGACTAACAACAGAAGCAATAGCGGCCCCAGCTAAATTTATTTTTGGAATTAAAATCAAATTTAAAATAACATTGACAACCATAGCAATTCCCATATTCGCGGTATTTCTTTTTTGTCTGTTGGAAGCGTTCAAAAGCGAACCAACGGGAAAATAGAGAAACACAAACACCAAAGCAACCATTAAAAGCTGAAGCGGAAGTATTGAATTTAAAAATTCGTTGCCGTAAATTGTTGTTATAATTTCTTTTGCCAGCGCGATAACTCCAAAACAAATTGGAACAGAAATAATAGTTAAATATATTATCGATTTTTCAAAAGTTGTTTTTAATTTTTCCTTTGAATGTTCAAAATAACTGCTCATTGCCGGATAAATTGACGCCACAAACGCCGCTGGAATAAATTGCAAAGAAAAAACTAATTTATTTGCCACTCCATACCAGCCAACATAAATATCACCCGCAAGCCTTGAAAGAAGCACAGTGTCAATATGAGTATAAACTCTGTTGAAAATGCCTGCTAGCATAAACGGGAAAGAAGCAATTAACAAAATTTTCGCGAATTGTTTGTTAATTGAAAATTTTAATTTTATTTTCGCGACGCGAATAGCCAGACTAAAAGAATAAACAGCGTTTAAAAAACTGGACAAAACAAGAACGCCAATAAGCATCGCTATTGATTTTGTGGTAAAAAGTATTATTCCTCCTAAAATTACGGTTAAAATTTGATAGCAAATAATTCCGATTGCTTCATATTTTAATATTTGCCAAGACCTTAAAATCGCGTAAAAAGTCAGAGTAAAAGAATCAAAAAACATTACAGCGCTTGCTATATAAACTAATTTTTTGATATAAGCGTCGTATCCTAAAAAATTTATGACAATCGCAATCATTGACATTGTTAAAATACTAAAAACCAATTTTAGAGTTATAATTGAATTAAAATAGTTTTTTGCTTTTTCTTTATATTTAGCGACTTCCCTGATTAAAATCGGCGTAAGTCCTGCATCAATAAAAACTGAAAAAATAGTTGTAAAAGAAAGCGCGAAAAAATATTTTCCAATTATCTCAGGCCCTACGTTTCTGGCAATTAAAGCAATATAAACAAAAGCCAATATTTTTTGAAAAATAAAAGCAAAAGTTATGTAAGCTGTATTTTTGGCAATAGACATAATATAAACTCAAAATGCAAAAATCAAAATAATTATATAAAATAAAAATAAAAAAATTATCTTAAATTTTATTTTATTATACTATAATTTTTAAATATAACATAAAAAAATATTTAAAAAATAAAAACGCGTATTGTCGCGTCTTTATTTAAATACAAATTTGTAAAAATTAATCATCACTATTTTTTTTCATCTGTTTGTTCCGTTGGCTTTTCTTCAGCTTTTTCATCTTTTTTGTCTTCGTCTTTTGTTTTTTCTGAATCAGCCTCTTCTTTTTCTCCCTTCTCTTTTTTTTCTATTCTTGGCTTAGAAACACTTGCTATGGCAATGTCTGGATTTCCTAATATTTCAATAGTCTCAGAAATTTTTAAGTCTTTAATATGAATAACATCATCAAAGCTTTTTAGCGCGGTTAAGTCAACTTTTATTTCGCTTATCAAATCTTTTGGTAAACATTTAATTTCAACTTCTTTTATTTTTGCAACTAAAGTTCCCCCAAGCTCTTTAACGGCTTTTGGCTCTCCAATGAAATTTAATTCCACGCTGGCCGTAAGTTTTTGCCCATATTTAATTTTATAAAAATCAATATGATCTATCTTCCCGCTTACAACATTGCGAAATATTTGATGAATAAGAACAGGAATTTCTTGATCATTAATTTTAAGATTAATTAAAGTGCTGTTTCCTGCTTTTTCATAAATTTTTTCAAAAGGGATATATTTTGCTGTTAAATTTGTAGGCTTTATTCCTTGGCCATAAATAACAGCTGGAATTTTACCATTCTCTCTTATTTGGCTAACTTTTTTTCCAACTATTTCCCTTTTTTCAACTTTTAAAGATTCCATAAAAAATAAGTTATTATTTAATCATTTCAACAAAGTTAATGGTTTTATCCTCTAACATTTGATGAATATCTAAAACATCGTCTTCGCTAACCCCATCTCCTTTTCTAAATTTCGCGACTTCTGATTTTTGCAAATCAGTCGCGAAGCTAACAACGCTAATTCCCATTGGACTAAAATTCACAATCCCGATTAAACTAACAGAACATTTTTTACAGCTAATATAAACAAGGGAATCATTATCGCTATCTTCAATAACAGACATTTCCAAATAATCCTGCTTGCTTCCGCAAATAGGACATTTTGGCATAAAATGCTTGTCTAAATTATTGGTTGGAAATAAAGGATTAAACATAAATATAAATACAATATAACACAAATAATAATTCAGTCAAGATAAAATTAAGCATTATCCAAAAAAAACAGAATAATCCCGACAACGGCGCTTACTCCGCTGATTACCCAAAAACGCATCACAATGGTTGCTTCAGCCCACCCTTTTGCTTCTAAGTGATGATGAATGGGGCTGGAAATAAACAATTTTTTTCCTGTTGTTTTTCTATACCCCCATTGAGTTAAAACTGAACAAGTTTCCATTACAAAAACCAAGCCAATAATAGGCAAAAGCAAAGCGTAATTTGTAAGCATTGCGACAATCCCAAGAGTGACGCCCAAACTCATCGCACCTGTGTCACCCATAAAAAATTTTGCCGGACTAATATTAAACCATAAAAAAGCTAATAAAGCGCCGATAATTGCTCCGCAAAAAGCAGCTAATTCAAAACGGCCTTGCATAAAAGCAATCGCGCCATAAGTGGCAAAAGACGAAAGAAGGATTCCTCCAGCTAATCCGTCTAACCCATCAGTCAGATTAACAGAATGACTTGTTGCCACAATCACGAAAATGAAAATTGGAATATACCAAATGCCTATGTCAAAACTTCCATAAAAAGGAATATGTAAAGTGCTCCATTCTAACTTAAAATAAAACCACCAAGCTCCGACAATAGCGATAAAAGCGTAAATAAACAAACGATGCCGCATTCGCAATCCGCCTCCATTAGGGCCTATTTTTTTTATATTAAATAAGTCGTCAAACATTCCTACAATAGCTGATGCGACAAGCGCTCCTAATGGCAAGAGTGTCTGCTTTTGTGTTAAAAAATCTAAATTTTCAAATATGCCTATTCCGCTAAAAATTTTATTCAAATAAAAAAATAACAAAGAGATAAATAAAACTGTTCCCCAAATCAAAATTCCTCCCATTGTGGGTATTCCCTGTTTTTTTTTATGCAATTTAAAAAAAATCGGAGCGCTTTTTTCATCGCGGATTTTTTTGCCCATTTTATATTTTCTTAACATTTTTAATAAAAAAGGCATCCAAAAAAGCGCTATCAAAAATGAAAGTGTGGTTATTATAAAGATTTTTACGGCATAAAATTCCAGCATATTTTTTGTTATTCCGTATATTAAATTTGTCATTCTGGAAAATTTTTGAACGACAGTAAAAAAATTTATCCAAAATCTGCAATATTAAATCACAATTTGAGAAAAAGATTGCAGATCCTGAATCCCCGCCTGACGGCAGGCAGGAAGTTCAGGATGACAATGAAATAATTATTCAGCTTTTCTTTTTTTAAATAGAACAAATGGAGTTTTTAATAAAATATATAGATCCAGTTTAATTGACCAATTTTCAATATAATAACTATCTAACCGCACCTCTTCGTCAAAATTCAGATCGCTTCGTCCGCTAACCTGTGCCATACCTGTAATTCCCGGCTTAATAGTTAAAATTTTTTTATGATGTTTTTTGTATTTCGCAACTTCTTCCGGCTCATGCGGACGTGGACCAACAAGGCTTATTTTGCCAATAAAAACATTAAAAAATTCAGGCAGTTCATCGATGCTGTATTTGCGGATAAATTTTCCCACTTTTGTCACGCGAGGATCGTTTTTATATTTTACCATAGGATTATTATTATTCCAACCTCTAATATCCTCAACAGTGCTTCTAAATTCAGAATTATAACGCATTTGATGCGCTTGCTTAATCATTGACCTAAATTTAAAATAAAAAAAAGGTTTTCCATATTGCCCTATTCTTTCATATCCAAAAAATATAGGGCCTTTAGAATTTAATTTAATCGCGATCGCGGTAATTAACATAACAGGTGAAAAAATAATAATCGCAAAAAAACTGCCAACAATATCAAAAATTCTTTTTAAAATTTTTCCCCAGCCGTCAAGAGGTGTTCTCTTCAGCTCAATAATCGGAACACCTGCTATATCTTGAACATCAACATTTACCGCTTGGGCTTCAAACAAATTTGGAACATATTTATAAACTATATTTTGTTCATTGCAAAAATTAACTAATTGCAAAGATTCTTCCTCGCTAATATTAGCGCATTGCAAAATTTCGTCAACCTTGTTGTCTTTAATAAAATTATTTATTCTTTTAATTAATTTTTCATTGCAATTATTAAATGTTTTGATTACCCTGCATCCAAAAGAGCTATTATTTTTAAGCAAGCGAATAATGTTTTTAGTTGTTTTATCGTCTCCTATAACTAACAGGTTATTAACTCCTATGCCTTTTTTAAAAAAATATTGCCTGATTAAACGAATAAAAAATCTTCCAATGAAAACAAAAATAATGCTAAAAATCCAGCCTGCTAAAACAATAAATCTTGATGAAAATAGTTCTCTGCTGGCAAAAATAACAACCAATATTAACATCACGCCTCCCGAGCAAGCGCTAAAAATTTTGTAAAATTCATCAATAAAACGGCGGATCGGTTTTGTGGAATAAAGCCCTGAAAAAGCAAAAATTATCATCCACGATAGCGCGATAAAAAAAACAATATTAAAATAATATTGGAAAGAAAGATCAAAAATAACTGGACGCATTTCTTTTATAAAAGGAGTAAAGCGTAAAAAATAAGCCGCTAAAGCAGCCAAAATCAGCATTATAAAATCAACTGGGACTAATATTGCTGTAAAAACTAATTCAGACTTTTTCATATTAATAAAAACTGAAAACTAAAAAATTATAATTTTATATATAAGAATCGAGAGCGTTGTTTACACTTTTTGAAAAATTTTTCTTGGTTGTCGTTCTGGAAAGTATAATTTCTCGACGAGCTTGCGAGTCGTAAGAAATTAACTTATCCGGAATTTACGCTATATATAACCACGAATCAACTAAGATTCTGGATTCCGGATAAATGATTTTCTAAAAGCTCGCAGGCTCGCTTAGAAAATCTATTTTCTGGAATGACAAAAAGTGTAAACAATCTGTAATTTCAAAATAATTTTTATGAAATCCTAACCGTCCTAATAATCATAATTATCCTAATAATCCTAATTTATAATAATTCAGGCAAGCTATAAGCCGGATTTTGTAATTGATAGCAATCTATCTAGGGCTAATGTTGCCACTAGCCTCAAGCGACTCTTTCCGTCATAAAGACGGAACACGGTCTTGCACTAAGCAGGGTTTACCATTCTCAGATGTCGCCATCTGGAAAAGACTGTAGCACATCCATAAAGGATGGGAACCAGCCAACTTTTCACCTTTCTCCCACAAGTGGGATAGTATAGTCTCTGCGGCACTTTCCCTAAGGTTGCCCTTGGTCGCTGTTAGCGACTGCTTTTGACGATTTTGGAAAAACCAAAAAAGAGTGTCCGGACTTTCCTCTCAATACTAAATTAGTAAAAAGTAGCTATCCGCTCACCTGAATTATTAATATAATAGCAGAAAATAAAGAATTTTGTCAATAAAAGAGAACGCTTTAATACTCAAACACTTTAACACACAAACATTTTAACATTTAAACATTTATAAAAAATGTTGAATAAAAAAAAGAGATGAATGGGGATGTTTTAGATCCATTTATCTCGTAATAATTGGCTGTTAGTCAGATTGCTTTCGCGACTTTTCCTCCTTGCATCGCATCCCAGCGGTATCGTAGGCATTTTTTTGGAATTGATAAGAATTACTATAAATATAACACATAAATAGATTTTTGTCTTTTTGGGCTAAATTTTGTTATTTTTTACTGACTTTTGCTTATTTTCTAGCAAAATAAAGGAATTTATATTTGAATAAGTTCACATACATCCTGGACTCCAAAAAGTCTAAAAATGTATGCAAATAGGATTTAAATATAAATATTGCGCTGGTTTTGGAAGATTGTATAATTATGGATTAAAACATTATCCTAATT
>JAYEJU010000032.1 GCA_034660655.1 Patescibacteria group bacterium
CCTGTCACTGATAAACACTAAACATTGATGGATATATAAATTGTTGTGAAATTACAACGACCGCGTTAATTTTACAACAATTTAAAATTGAAAAAAGTATTGAAAATAAAACAGAGGCGCAAAATTTTGCGCCCCTGCGAATTCTCAAAACGCCTATTCTAATTTTTTTATTCGGCGTTTAAATTTATTTATTTCTTTACTCAGATAATCGCATTTTTGCTCAAGAGCAAGCAATCTGAATTCAACATCACCTCTGTTTTGAGCGTGATAAATCACACTCTTAACATAAGGATAAATAAACCAAATTGATAGGACAATAAGAACCAAAAACGATAATTTTCTTAAAAGTCGCAACCAATCAAATCCTTCTTGCACAATTCCTTCAATAAAATTCCTAAAAAGTTTTATCACTTTTTATTCCTCCTGTTTTCTTTATATTTTATTTTTATTTCTTAAAACCAGTGCCGGCAGGAATCAAGCGCCCGATAATCACATTTTCTTTTAATCCGTCTAAATGGTCTATTTTTCCGCTTAAAGAAGCGTCAATCAAAATTTTTGAAGTTTCCTGAAAAGAAGCTGCGGCTAAAAAACTTTTTGTGGAAAGCGAAACTTTTGTTATGCCTAATAATAATTCTTTCCCTTTTGCTTTTACGCCTCCTGCTTTTTCTATTTTTTTGTTTTCTTCATTAAATTCCACTGTATCAACAACATTTCCAGGCAAAAAATTAGTGTCCCCGTCGGATTTGACAAGTATTTTAGAAAACATTTGACGCGCTACAACCTCTACATGCTTATCATTTAATGGCTGGCCTTGTGAAGAATAAAGATATTGAATTTCATCAATGACATATCTTTGGACATCAATTTTTCCCCTTAAATTAAAAAGTTGATGTAAATCTAAATTTCCTTCTGTTAATTGCTGTCCTTTTTTTACTGTTTCTTTATTTTTAACCCAAATGTCAACTCCTTTTGGAACCAAAAATTCATTAACTTTGTTAGCTTCATAAGAAACAATTATTTTATCTGGAAAAACTTGGACAGCCCCATCTTTTTTGCTCTTTACTTTAAATTTATTATTTCGCGTAAACAAAATATCGTTTTTGCAAACATTTTGCCCGTCTTTTACTTTAACATCAATTTTTATATCAATATCTTTATCTTTTGCTGATTTAAAAGAATATTTGTCAGCGTCTGTTGATTTAAATTCCAACTTAATTGTTTTTTGCCCATAAACATTTTCTAACACAATTTTCCCAGTAGCGTCTTTAATACTTCGTTGTTGCTGTTCAATTTTTACAATTCCATCCTCATCAGCTAAAATCCCTTTGTTTTTTGGAATTCTTGCTTCAAATATTTCTTCAACTCTTGGCAATCCTTGGGTAATATCAGTGCCTGCGACTCCGCCAGTATGAAATGTTCTCATTGTTAGCTGTGTCCCTGGCTCACCAATTGACTGAGCTGCGACAATCCCGACCGTTGCTCCGTCTTTTACTAATTTATTAAATCCCAAATCCCAGCCATAACATTGTTTGCAAGCGCCTTTTAATGATTTGCAAGATATTGCTGAACGAATTTTTATTTTGTCTAAATCTAATTTTCTTATTTTTTCTCTTTCTACTTCTGTAATCATCTGGCCCTTTTTAACGATTTTTTCTTTTGTTTTATTATCAATAAGATTTTCTAAGGAAACTCTGCCGACAACTCTATCCGCGATGCTGCTGCCTATTTTCTCACTGCCTTCTCTTGTTATCTCAATTCCGCGAGTGTCTCCACAATCGTCTTCATAAATAAAAACATCTTGCGCCACATCAACTAATCGTCTTGTTAAATATCCAGCGTTAGCTGTTCTTAAAGCAGTATCAGAAAGTCCTTTTCTGGATCCATGAGTTGAAATAAAAAATTCCAACACGCCAAATCCGCTTTTAAAATTTCCTTTAACAGGCAATTCAATAATATCGCCAGACGGGCTACTTACTAATCCTTTCATACCGACAACTTGAGTTAATTGGCCCCAATGCCCTTTTGCTTTAGAATCAATAATAGAATAAATAGGGCCATCCTTATCAAGCCCTTTCTTTGCCAAAGACACAACTTTGTCCTTTGCCATACTCCAAACTTCAATTATTTTACTGTGCCGTTCAGTATCAGTTAAAAGTCCTGCTGAATATTGTTGTTTAACTTCTTCAACTATTTTTTCAGCTTTGTCTAAAATTTCATCTTTGTCTTTTATTTCCGGCAAATCTCCAATCCCCCAAGAAAGCCCTGAACAAGTAATATATTTAAACCCTAAAATTTTAATGTCATTAACAAGTTGCTCTGTTCTATCTAAACCATGAATGCTTAAGATTAATCTTATTAATTTTTTCAAAGTTCCCGTATCCATTTTGTCGTCTTGATAATCCATATCATCGGGCAGAACTTTATTAAAAATTATTCTTCCAACAGTGGTTGTGATAATTGATTTTTTAGTTTTGCCTATAGAACCATCTGCTTTAACCTTAATTAAATCCCTTAATCCTATCTTTTTTAAATCATAAGCTAAAACAGCTTGTTCAGGAGAAATAAATGTTTTTAGTTTTTTCTCGTCAACATTCTTATTTCCAACAGAAGTTAAATAATAACATCCCCAGACAATATCCTGATTAGGGCTCACAACAGGATCGCCTGTTGCCGGCTTTAACAAATTTTTACTTGACTGCATTATATCTCTTGCTTCTTTTTGTGCTTCTTTTGTCAAAGGCAAATGAACAGCCATTTGATCTCCGTCAAAGTCAGCGTTAAAAGCGCTACAAACCATTGGATGTATCTGAATTGCTTTTCCTTCTATTAAAATTGGTTGAAACGCCTGAATACCTAAACGATGCAGTGTAGGAGCGCGGTTTAAAAGAACATAGGCTTCTGAAATAACATCTTCTAAAATATCCCAAACTTCAACCCTGCCTTCATTTATAAAACGAAGAGCGCTTTTTACATTATGGACAATTTCACCTTTAATAAGTTTGCTGATTACAAACGGCTTAAATAGTTCCAAAGCCATTTTTTTTGGCAAACCGCATTGGTTTAATTTTAAATCAGGACCAACAACAATTACGCTTCTAGCTGAATAATCAACTCTTTTGCCTAAAAGATTCTGCCTAAACCTACCTTGCTTTCCTTTCAAGATATCAGCAATTGATTTTAACATTCTTTTTTGCCCTGTTGAAGCTATAACAGTCTTGCCATGCCTTGCGCTATTGTCAATTAAAGCGTCAACAGCTTCCTGCAACATTCTTTTTTCATTTCTGCAAATAACTTCTGGAGCGTTTAATTTAATTAATTGCTTTAAACGGTTATTACGGTTAATAACTCGGCGATACAAATCATTCAGGTCAGAAGTCGCGAAACGCCCGCCGTCCAAAGCAACCATTGGGCGAAGGTCTGGCGGAATAACAGGAATTACAGTTAAAACCATCCATTCAGGCCTGATATTATTATTTTTTAAATTTCTTAAAATTTTTATCTCTTTTATTGCTTTTTCTTTTTTTACCCCTTTAAAAATATTTATTGCTGATTTTATTTCGTTTATGCTTTTATCCAAATCTATTTTTTCTAATAATTTTTTTATTGCTTCAGCTCCGATGCCAGCTTCAAAAATATGTCCATATTTTAAAGAAAGATTTTGATATTGCATTTCTGTTAAAATTTGCATTTCCTTTAATTCTTTTAATTCTTTTTCAGACGTTGCAAATATTTCATCTAATTCATTTGTTTCTTGCTCTTTTTTCTTAATTAATTCCGTAATTTGCTTTTCTCTTGCTTTACCATCTTCTTTTGTGTTAGATTTTATTTCTTGAATTTCAGATTGGTTTTTTTTGCTTATTTTTTTCTTTTTTTCTTTATATTCTTCCTTTAGTTCTTCTAAAACTTTTTGTTTTAATTCTTGGTCAACATTAGTTACAATAAAATTCGCAAAATAAACAATTTTTTCCAATAATGACGGCGAAAGGCTCAACAAAGAACCGATTCTTGAAGGAACACTTTTTAAAAACCAAATATGGCTCACAGGAGCCGCTAAATCAATATGCCCCATTCTTTCTCTGCGAACTATTGATCTTGTGACTTCTACCCCGCATTTGTCGCAAATAATTCCTTTATATCTAATTTTTTTATACTTTCCGCAATAGCACTCCCAATCCTTTGACGGACCAAAAATTTTTTCACAAAAAAGACCATCTTTTTCTGGTTTTTGAGTTCTGTAATTAATTGTTTCAGGTCTTGCAATTTCACCATAAGACCAGCCGTGAATTACCTTTGGCGAAGCTAACCTAAGCCTGATCGCTTCAAAATCCGTTGTTTTTATTAAATTTGACATATATAAAATATAAATGGCAAAATGCCTGCCGGCAGCCAAAATGAATTTAATTAAATTATTTTTTAATTTTTTCTTTTTTAATTTCTGGCTTTTTTATTTCTAAATTTTTTTATTATCTTTGCTTTCAATCTGTTTTTCTGGCGTTATTGGTTTTTCATTTTCATCAAGCAATTCAACATCCAAACCAAGCCCTTTAAATTCTCTTACTAAAACATTAAAAGATTCAGGAACATTTACTTTTTGTATTTCTTCTCCTTTTATAATTGATTCATAAGCTCTTGATCTTCCCGGAACATCGTCTGATTTAATAGTTAGCATTTCTTGTAAAATATGCGCGGCTCCATATCCTTCCAACGCCCAAACTTCCATTTCCCCAAATCTTTGTCCGCCAAACTGCGCTTTTCCGCCTAATGGCTGTTGAGTAATAAGCGAATAAGGACCTATTGATCGCTGATGAATTTTATCTTCAACCATATGATTTAATTTCAGCATATACGCGTATCCAACAACTGTTTTTTCATTAAATGGATCTCCTGTTCTTCCGTCATAAAGAGTTAATTTGCCGTCTTCTGGATAACCATATTTTTTTAATTCTTGTTGAATAATATTTTCTGAAATTCCGTCAAGTGGCGGAGTTATAACTTTATATCCGCCCGCGCGCGCGGCCAAGCCCAAATGAGTTTCCAAAAGCTGGCCTAAATTCATACGAGAAATAACTCCTAATGGAGATAATATAACATCAATTGGAGTTCCATCAGCCAAACACGGCATATTTTCTATTGGCACAACATTGGAAATAACACCTTTATTCCCATGCCTTCCAGACATTTTATCTCCTACTTGAATTTTTCTTAAATTAGCGACTGAGATTTGGACAGTTTTAATAACTCCAGGAGAAAGCTTATCTCCTTCTTCGCGAGAAAAAATTTGGACATTTACTATTTTTCCGTGTTCGCCATGCTCAAGAACAAGAGAACTGTCGCGAACATCTTTTGCTTTTTCTCCAAAAATCGCTCTTAATAATTTTTCTTCACTGGAAAGTTCTGTTTCTCCCTTTGGCGTAATTTTTCCAACCAAAATATCTCCTGATTTAACTTCAGCGCCAATCCTTACAATACCGCTTTCATCTAAATTCTTTAATCTTTCTTCTCCAATATTAGGAATATCTCTTGTTATTGTTTCGGGTCCTAATTTTGTGTCTCTTATATCAATACTGTAATCGTTAATATGAATCGAGCTATAAAAATCATCTTTTACTAATTTTTGCGAAACAATAATAGCATCTTCATAATTGTATCCTTCCCATGCCATAAAAGCGACTAAAACATTTCTGCCTAAAGACAATTCCTTTCCGTCTATGGATTGCCCATCCGTGATTGCCTGCGCTTTTTTAATTTTATCGTTGATTTCAACTATTGGATGTTGGTTTATACAAGTTGATTGGTTTGATCTTACAAATTTTAACAGATCATAAACAGTTATTTTTTTATCATCACCTAATATTTCAATTTTATTTGCTGAAACGCTAGTTACTTTTCCATCACATTCAGCTCTTAACACATGGCCTGAATCAAGAGCGGCTTTTTCTTCCACTCCGGTGCCGACTAAAGGCGCTTTAGGATTAATAAGCGGGACAGACTGTCTTTGCATATTTGTTCCCATCAGAGCTCGTACGGCATCATCATGCTCTAAAAAAGGAATCATTGCTGTTGCGATAGAAACAATCTGTTTTGGGGAAACATCCATAAAATCAACATTGTAGACATGCTCAATATCTGGATTGCCGTATTTTCTTACTTCAACCTTTTCATCTAAAAAATATCCATCTTTGTCAAGGTTAGCTATCGCTGTCGTGATAATATTTTTTTCTTCTTGAAAAGCGTCTAGATAAACAATCTCCTTAGTTGCTATAGGATTAATCGCGATTGTTTTTAAATCTTTATTTTTTTCTAATTCTCTTGCTTGCGATGAACTAATTATTTGACCTTTTTTAACAACTATTTTTCCTTTTGATTTTATATCTTTTAAAACCTTTTTGCCAACAGTTTCTTTGAATTTATTTTTTACTTTATTCAAAACTTTTCTATAAGATGTTTCTAAAAAACCATATTCATTAATATTAGCGTAATTTGCCAAATGTCCAACTAGTCCGATATTTGGCCCTTCAGGAGTTGATATAGGGCAAATTTTTCCATAATGAGTTCTGTGGACATCTCTTACCTCAAATCCAGCTCTTTCTCTTGTTAACCCACCAGGACCCATAGCTGATAACCTTCTTTTGTGTTCTAATTCAGCTAATGGATTTGTTTGGTCCATAAACTGGCAAAGCTGGGAAGACATAAAAAATTCTTTAACAGCTGAAATTAACGGCCTTGAATTAATAAGTCTGGCAGGTGTAACAGTATTTTCATCAACGGTACTCATTCTGTCTCTTATAATTCTTTCCATTCTTACCATGCCAATGCGAAATCTGCCTTGAATCAACTCTCCAACAGTTCTTACTCTGCGATTTCCCAAATGATCAATATCGTCTGCTTCTTTTTGAGAAATATTTAATTTAATAATTTCTTTGACAATATTAATTAAGTCTTGTTTTCTAAAAATTCTATTTTCTTTGGTATCTTCAAGGTCTTCATTAAAACGGCGGTTTATTTTATAACGCCCGACTTTTCCAAAATCATATCTGTCAAATCTAAAAAACATCGCGTTTATTAAAGAGCGAACATTATCAATACCAGCTAAATCTCCAGGTCTTATTCTTTTATAAACTTCCATTAAACCCTCGTCCTCGGTTTTTGTAGCGTCTTTTTTAAGCGTTGATTTAATATAATTAAAATCAGGATGAATTTCAACCTCTTTGAAAAGTTCTTCAATTTCTTCGTTTGTGCTATAGCCAAAAGCGCGCAAAAGCGAAGTTACAGCGATTTTTCTTTTCCTATCAATTTTAACCCATATAACATTATTTATATCTGTCTCTATTTCAAGCCAAACTCCCCTGTTTGGGATAACTTTAGCTCCATAATAATTTTTTCCGCGAATATTTTCGGAAAAGCAAAAAACTCCAGCGCTTCTTATTAATTGTGAAACAACCGCGCGCTCAATTCCGTTGATAATAAAAGTTCCATTTTTTGTCATCAATGGAATATCTCCTAAATAAATTTCTTGATCACTAATTTTTTTTCCATCTTTCTTTAATTCAATATTTACTCTTATCGGGGCTTCATAGCTGACATTTTTGTTTTTACTGGTTATTTCATCAAACTTAGGATCATCAAAATAATAATCTTTAAAAAAAAGTTCTATTTTTTGCCCGCTAGAATCTTTAATGGGAGAAATTTCATTAAAAATTTCTTTTATTCCGTTTTTTAAAAACCAATTATAAGAATCCTTTTGCAATCTTACCAAATCTGGCAATTGTATGACATCTTTCTTGTTTTTAGTAGTTGCTATATATTTACCGCCTTTAATGTTTCCGTCTTCGTATGTAAATAAAATTCGATCTTTGGTTTTTTGTTTAGACATAAATATATTATAATTACAAAAATAAAAAATTTATAAAACACAAAAATGGCTCATCTATCTATACCAAAAAGACGAGCTTATTTTTTTTAAGTTAATTTAAATATTTTTTAACATTATGCTTCTGATTAAGCACTCTGTTATCTCTTATAATTTGTATAACAGACTTATTTAGAAACTATTATTATAAAAACATATTTTAAAAAGCTTGTCAAGAAAATTTATAAAAAGTTAACATAAAAATTTGTCTGTTTGATTTAATCCAAGCAATATTTTATAATAACTAAAAAGATTAAACTAAATTTAAAAATGAAAAAATACTTTAAATTACTTTTTGGAATTTTTTTATTGGCATTATTGCCAACCTGTTTTGTTAGCGCTGATTTGTTGTCAGACAGATTAGCAGGCAGGATACTTTTGCAAGTTGAAGAAAATGGCGAAGCATGGTATGTTAATCCGAATGACAATAAAAGATATTTTTTAGGCAGGCCTTCTGACGCTTTTAAGGTAATGAAAATTTTTGGATTAGGAGCGACGCATGAATTTATTGTTAGCCAAACAATTTACCCCGAACATGTTTTAGGAAAAATATTATTGGATGTTGAGAAAAACGGCGAAGCGTATTATATTTATCCAGAAGACAAAAAAGCGTATTATTTAGGACGCCCTTTAGACGCGTTTAATATAATGCGAAATTTAGGGCTTGGAATAACTGACAATAATTTAGCAAAAATATCTTTTGCAAAAATAAGCAGTCCGAGCTCGTTAGAAAAAATTGAAAAAGATATTCATAATTTAGTGAATATAAAAAGAATATCTAATGGGCTGAATGTATTGCTTTGGAATAATGAAGTGGCGACTGTTGCCAGAGAGCACAGTAAAAATTTAGCAGATGAAAATATTAATATAACTAGCAATGCAGCAATTTGCAATTATCCAATGATTCATCACGAAGGATATAATTTTGGGCTATATCAAAATGACAGATTGGAAAACAGAAAAATATATTATTTTGGCGCTAGTGGAGAAAATATTGCGTTAATTTCAGAAATCAAAACAATAAAATATTACGGAGGAGATGGCTATGGCTGTAATTCTGATACTATTGAGCAAAATTTTAAAGCAAGGCTTAATATAGCTGAGAATGAACAGGAAAAAATTAATCTTATAAAAAATGAAATACAGATAAGGACAAATCTGATGAACCAACAGCCAAAAATAGAAATTCAAGAAAAAATATTTTTTAGTGAAGACGAAGCCGAAAGCAGGGCAGTTGACGGGTGGATGAGCAGTCCTGGACATAGGGCAAATATTTTAAATCAAAATTTTAATGAAGCAGGAATAGGCATAGCAAAAGTGAACAGTTATTTTATTATAACCCAAGTCTTTATTAAAAAAGTTAATTGCGGATATAAAAACGGTCCATGCTGTGAAAAATCAGGTTATTATTCTTATTGCTATGAGTCATTAAATTGCGTTTCTAATATTTGTAAAGAATAAATTATAGTTGTTAAAAAAATAAAAAATTCCATTGGAAGTTGATATCTAAATGGAATTTTATTCTCAAAAATTATTTTTTTGCTGTGATAAAAGTCGTAAAATTAAATTTCAAATCCTGTACACTTTCCTCTAATATTTGTAATCCATATAATTCAGCGCATTTTGCAGGAGCAATAACAGCCGAATTTTTATCTATTTTTTTATTTTTTAAATCTTTTGCCGCCTGCGCCGTATCAGCCCATTCTATAATTTCCGCTTTTGGCCATTTTATTTTTAAATACATTTTGCATTGTTTCAGCGCTTGAGGATGTGAAACAATTTTTTTAATATCTTTTAAATTTTTATTTCGCAAACATAGAAGACAATGGCGAATATCAATTTCAAACATATTTTCAATCTTAAAAACATATTTTGCCATAGCGTAAACGGATTCATACACTATTCCGCCATTGGAATTTTCAATTGGAAATATTGCTTTATCAATTTTATTTTTAATTAAAAAAGACAGAGTTTTGTCAACTGTTATTAAATAAATAATTTCGTAATTTTTTATATTGTGTTTTTGGCAATAATACACAGCGGCTTCTTCTGAAAAACTGCCGACATTGCCAGAAATTCCAATTTTAATAGGCATAATAAAATTTTTAGAATTTATAGTTAATTTTATTATTCCTTTAAACAAAATAAAAATAAGATATACTTTTATTTTTATATTGTCATCCTGAACTTGACCGTTGTCATCTTGAACTTCCTGCCTGCCGGCAGGCAGGGATTCAGGATCTACAAAAAAGATGGCAGATTCTGAAATAATACTGAATTAAATTCAGCATGACATTATTCAGAATAACAAAAATTAAAATATAAAATTCAATATAAATTCTTAATATTAAAATTATAAATAATAAAGATTTAAAAGTCAAAAAATTTCAAAGTCTTGTTATTTTTAACATTTTTAATTGTTGTAAAATTGATGCTGTCGCGTTTATTTTATAACAATCTTAAATTTGGTTTTCGTAAATTTAAAAGTTGACGAACTTGCGCGGTCGCACATTCTTGTCAACTTTTTTATTTTTTGTTGTCTTTTTTTTGCTTTTTATTTTTCATTATTTTATTTTTACAGAAAGTTGATAAACATATGCGACCGCATTTTTTGTCAACTTTTTATTTTTTTATTTTTTGCTGTCTTTTTTTGCTTTTTATTTTTGAAAAAGCAGATTTTAAAATTATTATTTTACAAATCAGATAAAATAAATTATGATTAGGATATTAAAAACAAATCGTTATCTAATTAATTCAGTAACAAAACCAAAAAAATAAAATATTATAATTTACCAAATTTTTAAATTCCAATTTCAAAATTACAAATAACAAATAAATTACAATAACCAAAATACAAAATGCAAAACAATTATTTTATCTCTCAATATCTGTGTAATTGAATTTAGAATATTTGAATTTTGATATTATTTGGAATTTGTGATTTTGGATTTGTAATTTTTAAAAAGATTATAATTTAAAATATTCAACTAAAATTATCAAAATTATTACCAAATTAGTTAGCAATTACATGTATGCCTATTCCTCAACTTAGAAACAAAAATCAAAATTTTTCCAATAAAAGAATCATTGTGCCGAAAAAAGTGTCTGGTTGGAAAAAACCAAAAAATAAAAAAGATTTTTTAAAAAGTTTATTAAAAAAAACAATCTTTTTGTGTTTTATATTATTTTTTTTAGGACTTATTGCTGGAGTTGGAGTTATTGCCTGGTATTCTAAGGATTTGCCTGATCCAAATCGGCTGATAGAAAGAAACATTCCTCTTTCCACAAAAATTTTTGACCGTTCAGGTAAAACTGTTTTATATGAAATTCATGGAGATGAAAAAAGAAATTTTGTTGATATAGATGAAATTCCATATTACGCGATACAGGCTACAATAGCGATGGAAGATAAAAATTTTTTTGAGCATAAAGGATTTTCATTATTAGGAATTTTTAGAGGAGTTGTTATTGCCAAATTGCAAGGGAAGAGAATGCAAGGCGGGTCAACAATTACGCAGCAGCTTATCAAAAACGCGATTCTCACGAATGAAAGAAAAATACAAAGAAAAATAAAAGAGCTGATTTTGGCATGGAAAATTGAAAAAAAATTCAGCAAGGAAGAAATTTTACAGCTGTATTTTAATGAAATCCCTTATGGATCAACAGCTTATGGAATTGAATCAGCCAGCAATCTTTATTTTGGAAAATCAGCTCAAGATATAACCTTGGCTGAATCAGCAATATTGGCCGCTTTGCCTCAAGCTCCAACATATTATTCGCCTTATGGCTCTCATAAAGACAAATTAATTGGACGCCAGCAATATATTTTAAAATTAATGCTTGAACAAAACCGCATTGATCAACAGCAACATGAAGAAGCTCTTGCGGAAAAATTAGAATTTAAAGCACGCAGAGAAAATATTATCGCGCCACATTTTGTAATGTATATTAAAGAAAAATTAAGTAAAAAATATGGAGAAAAAATGGTTGAGCAAGGAGGATTACAAGTAATCACAACGTTAGACACATACAAACAAGAAAAAGCAGAAGAAGCAATTACTGAATTTGCTGAAAAAAATGAAGAAAAATATAACGCGAAAAATTCCGCGCTAGTCGCTGTTGACGCTAAAACAGGACAGATACTGGCAATGGTTGGATCGCGTGATTATTTTGATATTGAAAATGACGGAAATGTTAATGTTGCTGTTCGGCTAAGACAGCCTGGCTCGTCTTTAAAACCATTAGTTTACGCTACAGCGTTTACAATGGGATATACGCCAGAAACAATTCTTTACGACACAAAAACAAATTTTGGGGTTCAGGGCGCTAAAGAATATATCCCGCATAATTATGACGGAAAATTTAGAGGCCCAGTCACAATGAAAAAATCGCTTGCCGGATCGCTTAATGTTTCTGCTGTTAAAACTCTATATTTAACAGGACTTGACAGGGTGACGGACAATACAAAAAAAATGGGCTATACAACATTGAGCGATAAAAATCGTTTTGGCTTATCATTGGTTTTAGGCGGAGGCGAAATAAAGCTGCTAGAACACACAAATGCTTATGCTGTGTTCGCGCGAGACGGGATTTATCATCCAATAGTCGGAATATTAGAAGTAAAAAATTCTGATGGAGAAATTATTGAAAAATATGTAGAAAAAGAAAAACGCGTTATGGATTCGCAATCTGTTCGTTTGCTTAACAGTATTTTGTCAGACAATTCCGCGCGGGCTTACGCTTTTGGTGAAAGCAATTATTTAAATTTAGGGGCAAGGCCTGTGTGCGCTAAAACAGGAACAACTAATGATTACAAAGACGCGTGGACAATTGGATATACTCCTTCTTTGGCTGTTGGAGTTTGGACTGGAAATAATAGAGGCGAAGAAATGAAAAAAGGCGCTGGCGGGTCAGCTGTTGCGGCTCCTATTTGGAATAAATTTATGAAAAGCGTTTTAGGGTCGATAGACACTGGCGAACCAGTAGAAAATTTCGCAAAACCAAAAGAAATTAAAACTGAAAAATCTGTTTTAAAAGGTAAGACAGGAGAAGACATAACTTTAAAAATAGATAAATTTTCCAACAAGCTGGCGACTGACCAAACTCCTGAGGCCGCTATTATTGAAAAAACTTTTAAACAAATGCATTCAATTCTTTTTTATGTGAATAAAGATGATCCGCAAGGAGAAAACCCCGAACACCCGGAAAACGACCCGCAATATAACAGATGGGAAGAGTCAATTATTGAATGGGCAGAAGAGCAAAATGAGAAAGAAGATTCGCCAGCTGGCGGAGAAAAAGAAAAAATTATAATAGAAATTCCGCCAATTGAATATGATGATTTGCATATTCCAGAAAATATTCCTTCGCTATCTATTTTAAATTTAGATGAAGGACAAAAAATTACGAATGATGAAATTTTTATTGATGTTGACGCTGTTGCTCCTCGTGGAATGGATAAAGTTGAATATTGGGTTGATCAAAATTTAATTGATACGATTGACAGTGAACCTTATGATTTACATTGGATTATAAATGACACTCCAAATGGCAAACGAAATTTAAAAGTAATTGCTTATGATGATGTTTTAAACAGCAAGGAAATAAATTTGAATTTAAATTTTCAAATTATTGACAAGCCTTTGCAAATTATCTGGATATCGCCTGACAATAACCAAAATATTTTCAAAAATAATTTCCCTTTTAATTTATCCGTTAGCCTTTCTAGAATAAGCAGAATTAAAAAACTAGATTTTTATTTTAAAGAAGCGTCCCAATCAAGTGGAAATTTAATATCATCAATAATCAAGCCAAAACAAAAAGCGCTAAATATTATTTGGAATAATATGCCGAACAGAGATGGATTTTACAAAATTTATTTAGTAATTACGGATGTAAATGATAAAAAAA